>NZ_JAANAT010000005.1:0-300000 GCF_011089895.1 Mucilaginibacter inviolabilis | reverse complement strand
ACTATTTACCATAGCTGTTCATGTAATCCAAAGTTAAGTTACAAAGGGCCTTAACTCCTAATGCAAATCCGCTTTCGTCAATATAAAAATCGGGTGTGTGGTGCGATGGTGCTTTGAGCGGATCCTGACCTTTTGGCATTCCACCTAAAAAGAAAAACAACCCGGGTACTTTTTCCTGGTAAAAGCTAAAGTCTTCGGCACCGGTAACCGGAGGGCGCAACAGCACATTTTCTGTCCCGGCGGTATGTTGTAGGCTCGGCAGCATTTTTTCGGTTAGCTTAGGATCGTTAAAAGTAACCGGATAATGGTTGCTGTAGGGGATTTTTACCTCGGCTGTAGCGCCCTGCGCTTCGGCGGTTTTGGTGGCTATCTGTTTAACCCGCTCAATCAGCAGTTTCTCGTCGGCCAGGGTAAAAGATCTGAGTGTCCCCAGCATTTCTACCTGCTCGGGTATAATGTTTGATCTGTTGCCACTTTTAATGGCGCCTATGGTAACTACAGCCGGATTTTGTGTTACATCGATATTCCGGCTCACAATGGTTTGCAAATTGTTAATGATCTCGGCCGAAACCACTATAGGATCAACACTCGACCATGGGTAAGCGCCGTGTGCCGATCGGCCTTTTATGATGATCTGCATATCATTAACTCCGGCCATCGTTCCACCCGGGCGGTAGGTGATTTTGCCTACTTCGGTTTGGGAATTGATATGCAGGCCAAATATAGCGTCGACCTTTGGATTTTCCAGCACGCCCTCTTTTACCATTTCTTCGGCACCGCCCTTTTGACCGGGCTCAACGCCTTCTTCGGCTGGTTGAAAAATGAATTTCACAGTACCATGCAGCTCGCTTTTCATGGTAGATAGCACCTGGGCTACAGCCATCAAAATAGCCATATGCGAATCGTGACCGCAGGCATGCATTACCCCAACTTCCTGGCCGTTATAAGTTGTTTTTACTTTGGATGCAAAGGGCACGGGAGTACGTTCAATTACGGGTAAGCCATCCATGTCGGCCCGTAAGGCAACAACCGGCCCGGGTTTGTCGCCTTTCAAAATACCTACTACACCCGTAGTGGCAATGCCGGTTTGTACCTGTATACCTAACGACTGCAGGTGCCTGGCAATAATGCCCGATGTGCGTACCTCGTGGTTCCCCAGCTCCGGGTGTTCATGAAAATCCCGTCGCCAGGCAACAATCTGGTTTTGCAACGCATCGGCTTTGGTATTTATTTGTGCGCTTACATTGGTTTGGGCAATAGCCTGCAGGCTGCTTATAGATAGTAATAAGGTGTAAAGTTGTTTCATGCTGTAGTATTTACTCTAAATATAAGCATAAACAACAAAAAGGCAGCATTTCAAAATGCTGCCCTTTTTAAGAATAATCACCTTAATTTATTTAAAGCTGAGGAGGTCTATCGTAAAGATCAATACCGAATTAGCGGGTATTGGACCGTTTGGATAAGCGCCATAGCCATACCGTGATGGGATGAGCAGGATGATGCGCCCGCCCGCTTTAATAAAGGGCACGCCGATGGTCCAGCCGGGAATAACTGACGAAAGACTGGTTTGATAACTTGTTTGCGAATCAAACGGATTGTCGTTAAGCAGCTTACCGGTATAGTTAACTGTAACAGTTGACCCTCCTGATGGATTAGGCCCTGTTCCGGGAGTTACAATCTGATAATATATACCTGAAGTATCTTTGGTGGCTTTAATATCCGTATGTGCGGCCAGGTACGTTTTTATGGCGGCATCATCCGTGGCAGCTTGTACTGCAGGGTCAACCGCGGCAGGAGGGTTCTGCTGCTCCGTTTTTAAGCAGGATGACAGGGTAATGATGATCAGGCCCAGTAGCAAAAAGTATTTTTTCATATTCATATATCGCCAATAGTTTGAGTGCCACTAATATAAAATTAACTATTGACTAAATTGAAATGGTAATAAATAAGATACATCAACAAAAGAGGCCCAGATTTTTACCGGGCCTCTTTTGTTTTGATAGGAGATATTTTTATTTAAAACCAGTTAAATCAATAGTGAACTGTAATACAGAGTTAGCGGGGATACCACTGTTAGCCTGACTGCCATAGGCCAGACCTGATGGTATAAGCAGCAGAATACGGCCACCTGGTTTAATAAGCGGGATGCCGATTTTCCAGCCGGTGATAAGGCCATTTAAAGTTGCGGTAAAAGCTGTTCCGGTTTCAAAAGTAGTACCATCAAGCAATTTGCCGGTGTAATTTACCGTAATGGTTGAGCTTACCGTTGGGTTAGCGCCTGTGCCGGGAGTAATGATCTGGTAATACAAACCCGAAGGGTCTTTTGTAGCGTTAATTTCAGTGTGTGCTTTAAGGTAAGCCTGAATAGTGGCATCATCGGCCGCGGCTTGTTTTGCCGGATCAACATTTGAATCTTTTTTGGAACAAGCAGACAAAATAACCAGTGGAGCGAATAATAATAGAAGAATTTTTTTCATGTATATAAATTTCTGTTTACGTATAAAGCTATACGTGCTGATCTCTCAAACGATACAATTTGCTGTTTGATACTTTCGCTCTGTTTTTTTATTGAACGCTGATCAAATCGATGTCAAATGTCAGTACCGCATTTTCGGGGATTGGACCGGCACCGTTTACACCGTAAGCCAGGTGCGATGGTACATACAGAATCATGTTGCCACCAGGTTTTAAATGCGGTACCCCTATTTGCCAGGCTTTAACCAAACCCGAAAGGGGGCTCGAGAAATTGCTGCCTTTATCATACAGTTGCCCGCCCATAAGATTACAGGTATAATTAACCGTTACGGTGGAGCCTTCAGTAGGGGCAACACCGGTACCTGGTTTTATAATTTGATAATACAAGCCCGATGGGTCCTTCACCGCTTTGATCTGCGGATTGGCTTTCAGGTATACCCGGATCAGGGAATCATCAACTTTGGCCTGCTGCGCCATCTGGCCCGACATGGAACCACCGCATGAGGATGCCAGAATGATCAAAGCAAAAGCGCTTAATAGTAAAATGTATTTTTTCATAGTGATATAATCAAAAAAGCTCCCTCCAAATATCAGCTAAAGTGCGGAATTTGAAGAGAGCTTTGGTTATTTTATTGTTAGGTTTATACATCCCTATATAATCAGGGGCAATTAATTTGGATTATCGAATAACATTGATGGGAAATCAGTAGGAGGACCGTGTGAAATTTCATAGGTAGTGGTGCCTATTTGTTTTTGTAGGGTTACAAGCATCACCAATTTGCCTCTCAAATCAATAGGAGTTGTTCTGGGCTCATATTTTCTACTCATCATTCCATGTAGATGCAGCGCGTAAATTTCCATTGGCTGCCCCTTTTCAAATTCTTTTTTTATAGCGGCATCATTATAGTTTTTAGTGGTATCTGGCCCCTCATCATAAGCTGAGATAAAGCCGGTAAAGGGTGCTATCACACGGCCAAGTATAATATCTTTGTTTAGTCTGATATGTTTTTTGCCCTTATTTCTCTTAACTATAATCGTAAATTCTTGATCTGGGTAACGATTCCCCATATAAAGGTAGATATATTCCCGTCTCACATCAAAATCCGTTACGGGCAAAAGAAATGTTACCTTCCTGCCAATATAAGCAGGTAGTTCTTTATATGATATAGTTGAATCCTGTGCAGTTGCTTTAATGCTTACTGCACTGCAAAACAAGGTAATAATGAAAAGGGCTTTCATAATTGACTGATTAATGTTGACATAAAAGTGGCTTAACAAAGCTCCACCTTGATAAAGTGATCCATTTTCGAAAGCTCGGGTAAAAGTTTCTTAAAAAAATAGGGGCCGGTTGATCCCAGATCTATATCATAGATCATTTTATCACCTTCAATCCTTGTTTTCCAATTGTGGATTACCCCGTGTATGCGATCCTTTTTTTCTGACTTTTCATTAAACCCTGCAATAAAATCATCAATTTTTAACTCTATTCTTTTTGCATCGTTTAGCTGATCAGCCTTTAATTGCAATTGGATTGTTGCGTCCATATTGATGCGGGTAACAACCAACTCGAAGCTCAAATCTTTGAGTTTAAACGGCAACTTTATGTTAGGAAACATTTGCCGGTGTATCAAAGCTACATCCAATTCCTCAAACCAAAACTCTATGTCATCGCAATCAATATAGGTATCCTCCAATTTGTAGATACGCCCGGATTTTGATTTCCAAAGAACAGTTACGGAATTCCAATTATGATTCGCATAAATGTAGAATGGTATTTTTGATATTTCTCCATACTCGATGAAAAATTCTTGTTCCGACCTAGTTGCAATAGAAATCTGTTTGTTAATTTTCAACCCGGTTAATAACTCAAATTGTGCTGTTAACTGCATATCTGCACAATTCGCAAATTCGAGCGATATATGCTGGTGATATCTATTCTGAAAATCATAAGCAAGTGTACTCGTATTAAAAAATAATGTAGGCATAATGTTTATTTTATTATACATCAAATTATAACTATTCCATTAGCAACCCGCCATAGCGTTCTTGCTATTACAAAGCTTTCCCAATCATCCAAAATACCAATACCATCTGAGGCTATATCTTCCAAAATAGTTCCAATAATAATACCAGCTGAAGCGCTTTTTAAGTAAGGTACGATCTTAGGATTTTGCCGTACAAAGGTAATGACCTGCTGTTGCTGAGTTGTCGGATTTGCCTTTATATTTTGAAATAGGTTCCTCAGTTTGTCGGCCAGATTTTGTGGTAATGCCACGGGTTGAGGAGCTGGTTGATTATTTCTGGGTATGGAAACGTAAACTATTACTCCATTACTAAATAACCGTGCTTGAAGAAGATTAGAAGAATTTCTTGGATCAGGCAAGTAACGTGTTGGATAATTGCCACCCGCGGCCCAAGCGCCGCCATTGGGTGGAGGACACAAAGCATTCCCTTGAGTCACATAAAGTTGAACTTCTGCCATGCCCGCTGTTTGCCCTGCTGTGTTATCCGGTTTAATTTCAAACATTTGATTGGTTGAAGGATCTGCTATATCAGCATATCCTGCGGCCCCGGTTAATTTGCCGCTGGAACCCGGAATAAAATATTCTCTTAATGCAGTTGGGTTATTTGCCATATAATCAAATTGTATCAGCCAATGTTCTGCTGTACCCGGCCACTTGACATTTCCGTTTCTGGCTGTGCCATGACAAGGGCTCATGGCTGCATCGTCTTGGGCATCTTCCTGGGTCATCAGATTAATGAGCCTTTGATTATCGGCTGTTTCAAAAGCTTGGCGTTGAGCTAGTGTCAATATTGCTCCGTCTCCGCCGTGAGGTGGTGTATAAGTGATTGGTCCATTACCCAGATAAGTTGAAGAAGGGCCAATCACAATTCCTTCTAAACTGGTATTGGTCGTTGTGTTGCTATTAGTGCCATCGGGGCCCTTGTTGCCTATAGTATACTCCATACCTGTTTGAAATGGGCCCCCGCTTACATCCGGACTAAAATAAGCAGCCACAATCTCATTATTACTATTCGTGAGCAGGGTTGCCTGTCCTGCATAGATTACCCCATTATCCGTCACTGTTGTATTATAGGGGTTATTAACGGTAAGACCTGCACTTGCTGCATAAGCCAAAAGCTCATCAAACTTATCATCAGGAACCCTGCAGTTCAGGCAGTTGTTGTCAATGCCAAAATTGGGAGTGGTATTTTTACCGTTCCCGCCACCATCCTGACCGGTGCTACATGGCGAAGTATTGGGGTCAATTGGTGGAGGCAAGCCCCCATCGCCATCAATAACAGGTGGATCCTGAGGCTGTGTTTGTTGTACGGTTATGCTGTTTACAGTCGTTTTATTGATGGCATTCGTCTTTTGACCGGTACATGGGTCTGGCGGTACACCGCCCCCGCCCCCGCTGTTACCGCCATCGGTAGTGCAGGTAGTATATAAATAAACTTCACTAACAAGCGCGCCATCAATATAAGTATCTAAGAACCAATCAATACAACTGCCTCCTGGTTGGGTTGTATTGGTTTTCAGCTTATTGTTAAGGGTATTTTTATCTGTATTTGTTGCAGGGGTAACCAGTTGCCCATTTATGTAACGGTAACCATTTACAAATTTCCCTTCTGGTGTAAAATAAAGCACTAGGCCACTGTAATTGGCATCTCGTTTACGGTAGGTATTGTTGGCCAATTTGTCCGGATTATTTTTTATATAGGAGGAATCGGCAATTAAGGTCATCACGTATGCCTTAAAGCCGTTTATATCCTTTAAAAAAATAAATGAACTCCGGCTGTTAGCCCCGCTGCCATACATTTGATGGGTGTTCATGTTTTTTAGCACCGTATTTATTTTACTGCCGGGTTCAATGGGTAACTCGATTACATTTTTTGACAACCGGGTATATATCTCAGGGTGCTGCCAGTCTGGCTTAATAAGCTCGCTCAGGTTTTTGTGACCGGCTGTAGACTGGGTTGCTTGTTTATTATTATTTACGGGATAGGCGCTTTCGTACCAGCTTTTTGCCTGTGCTATAGTTGGATTGCTAAGGGTGTTTTGCTGATCGGTGCGCGCATCTTTTTTACAGCTGTTGATAATTAACAGATGTAAATGTAATAACAGTAAATAATAAGGATAATTTACTAAAATTCGGCTTGATTTTAAGTTTTTTCATGCAACATAAGGTCTGGTTGCACTAAATATAAATATTGTTTTGAGAAATGCAATATTGGTTGATAGTATACTAAGTATATTTTTATATATACTTATAAAACTTCAGCATAACATATAATCGTATGCTGTGTTTTCACCAAAAAGCTCCCTCCAAACGTCCACTAAAGCGTGGAGTTTGGAGAGAGCTTTGGTTATTTTATTGTTGGGTTACTTAAACAGTTGTTTTGATCTTCAGTTCGGTCATCTGTGCATCGGCGATGGTGGATGGCGAATCGATCATTACGTCGCGCCCTGAATTGTTTTTCGGGAATGCGATCACATCTCTGATAGAATCAAGTCCGGCAAAGATAGATACCAGGCGATCGAAACCTAAGGCTAAACCTCCATGTGGTGGTGCGCCATACTCAAAAGCATCCATTAAAAAGCCAAATTGTTTTTGTGCTTCTTCCGGCGAAAAACCCAGGTGTTTGAACATGAGCGACTGCATGGCGCGGTCATGAATACGGATAGAACCGCCACCAACTTCGGTGCCGTTGATCACCAGGTCATACGCGTTGGCACGTACTGCACCGGGATCGGTATCCAACAGGGCAATATCCTCTGGTTTTGGAGAGGTGAAAGGGTGGTGCATAGCATGGTAACGACTGGTTTCTTCGTCCCACTCCAACAGCGGGAAGTCCAGTACCCATAGCGGTGCGAATTTGTTTTTATCGCGCAGACCTAAACGACTGCCCATCTCCAAGCGTAACTCGTTCAGTTGCTTACGTACTTTATCGGCATTGCCGGCCAGTACCAGCATCAAGTCGCCTTTTTCGGCGTTGAAGGCAGCTGCCCAGTTGGTGAGTTCGTCTTCGCTATAGAATTTATCTACGGATGATTTCAGGGTGCCATCCTCGTTATAACGGCAATAGATCATGCCGGTAACGCCAATTTGAGGGCGTTTTAACCATTCGGTGAGCTCGTCTATTTGTTTGCGGGTATAGCCGGCACAACCTTTAGCGTTGATACCTACCACCAGTTCGGCGTTATCAAAAATGCCAAAGCCTTTACCTTTTACAATGTCGTTCAGTTCCACAAACTCCATTCCAAAACGAACGTCGGGTTTATCCGACCCATACAAACGCATGGCATCGGCATATTGCATGCGAGGGAAATCGCCAAGATCGATACCTTTTACGGTGGTGAACAGATGGCGGGTTAATCCCTCAAAAATGTTTAATATATCTTCCTGGGTGATGAAGGAAAGCTCACAATCTATCTGTGTAAACTCCGGCTGACGATCGGCGCGCAGATCCTCATCACGGAAACATTTCACAATCTGGAAATAACGATCGAAACCGCTTACCATCAATAATTGCTTAAAGGTTTGCGGCGATTGCGGCAGGGCGTAAAACTCGCCCGGATTCATGCGGCTTGGCACCACAAAGTCACGGGCTCCTTCCGGAGTCGATTTGATTAGCACCGGGGTTTCTACCTCAATAAAATCCAGCTTATCCAAATACTTGCGGATCTCCTGCGCCATTTTATGACGCAAAACCAGGTTGTTACGGATAGGCGTGCGACGCAGATCCAGGTAACGGTATTTAGCACGCAGCTCTTCGCCGCCATCGGTTTCATCCTCAATTAAAAACGGAGGCAATTTGGCAGCGTTTAGTATTTCAATGCTTTCAACGGCAATTTCAATTTCGCCGGTTGGTATTTTATTGTTTTTGCTGGTGCGTTCCAGAACTTTACCGGTAACCTTGATCACAAATTCACGACCAAGACCTCTACCAATTTCGCGCACGGCAGCGTCGGTATCGGTATTGATCACCAATTGTGTTAAACCATAACGATCGCGCATATCAATAAAGGTGGTACCGCCCAAATCGCGAGATTTTTGTACCCATCCGCACAAAGTAACCGATTGGCCTAAGTTGCTGATATTTAATTCGCCGCAGGTATGAGTTCTAAGCATAGTAGCAATAGTTTTATAAAAGTCTGCAAAAGTAAACTTTTGAGGTGAAAGGAGAAAGGTAAAAGGTGAAAGGTTTTATGCCGGGAGTATTTTATGGGGGCTCATTTGGACGCTTTTTCCACTTTCGGACTAAAAAACTATCTTTGCCTTATAATTTTCTCAAGGGGGTGCCTTGCTTTGAGCAATCAAACTGAAAGACAGGCTGAGATCAAACCCATGCCCCCCGCCCCCCTAAAGGGGGAGTAAATAGTCCCGGAGATTTCTCTTTAGCTATGCACTCCCCCTTTAGGGGGCCGGGGAGCTGCACCTGATCCGGATAATGCCGGCGTAGGGATAGGTAATAAGTTAAGTGTACTGCGTGTTTACCCTGATGGGCAGATGGTTTAACTACTTTTTGTATTTGTTATTTTGAAAAATTTGTTTGCAGCCATCGCTGCTTTGCTGTTGCCTGTCGTGGCATCGGCCCAGCTTTCCATCAGCGGAAAGATCACCAACACATCGGGCGAGGTTTTGCCCGGCGCTACCATCACCATTAACAACCCAGTATTGAGCACCGTTGCCGATGCTACCGGGAAATTCAGCTTTACCGATCTTAAAGCCGGTAATTATGTACTTAAGGCCAGCTACATCGGTTATCAGGCCATCAGTAAAAGCATCAGCCTAAATAAAAATGAGGTTGTCAACATCAGCCTGTCCAATGGCACGCTTACCGCTGAAGAAGTAACTGTAAGCGCTACCCGGGCCATTAAAAATTCACCGACGGCTTATACCAATTTGAGTAAAAAGGACCTGGCCAAAAACAATTTCGGGCAGGATCTGCCATATATGCTCAACCAAACCCCATCGGTAGTGGTTACTTCTGATGCCGGGGCGGGTATTGGCTATACCGGTATCCGCATCCGCGGATCGGATGCTACCCGTATCAATGTTACCATCAACGGTATCCCATATAACGATTCGGAAAGCCAGGGCTCGTATTTTGTCGATTTACCGGATATCGCCTCATCTGTTGATAACATCCAGATTCAGCGCGGGGTGGGTACTTCAACCAACGGTGCGGGCGCTTTTGGCGGCAGCATCAACATACAAACTACCACCCGCCGCGATACGGCTTATGCCGATATCAATGCCTCGGCAGGTTCATACGGCTCTATCAAAACTACGGTAAGCGCCGGAACGGGTTTGCTGGGCGGACACTTTAGTCTGGATGGCCGTGTGTCGCGTATTCATTCTGACGGGTATATCGACAGGGCGTCATCCAATCTTAAATCATTTTTTGTAAGCGGCGCCTGGTACGGTAAAAACAGCACTTTGAGGGCCAACGTATTTTCGGGTTACGAAACCACTTACCAGGCCTGGAACGGTATTGCCGATTATGTGATCGGCGATAATACCCGCTCAGATAATCGTACTTATAATGAGCTGGGACTGATGTCAAACGGTTCGTTCTATAAAAACCAGGTAGATCATTATACCCAAAACCATTACCAGTTATTGTACGATAAAAAAATATCCAATCAATTATCGTTTAGCGGTGCCCTGCACTATACCAAAGGCAAAGGTTATTACGAAGAATACCGCAATGCCGATTCCCTGAAAAATTATGGTATAGCGCCCGTTGTGGTTGGTGGCAACACCATCAGCGCTACCGATTTGGTGCGCAGGCTTTGGCTTAATAACGATTTTTATGGAGTTACTTACGCCCTTAAATATCAACCCCAAACTAATCTGAACATGACCCTGGGCGGCGCTTATAATCAGTACAAAGGTGCTCACTATGGCGATGTGATCTCGACTGCTACGGATATCGGTTTGCCGGGTAATTATGAGTATTATCGCGACAACGCCAAAAAGAACGATTTTAACATATTTGCCCGCGCCGAGTGGCATCTGGACAAAGTGTTGCTGTATGCCGATATGCAATACCGCCATATTTATTATTCCTTTTATGGGATAGATAAAAACCTGAACAACGCGCAGCAAACCGCAGAGCTCAACTTTTTTAATCCCAAGGCAGGTATCACTTACCAGTTCAACGAGCATAGTAACGTGTACGCCTCCTTCGCAGTAGGTAATCATGAACCTAACCGGGATGACTATGTGGATTCACCACCGCAGAATCGCCCAAAATCAGAAAACCTGAAAGATTTTGAAGCTGGTTACCGTATCAGTGGCTCGGTGTTTACAGGAGGCATCAACGGTTTCTATATGCTATACAAAAACCAGCTGGTATTAACCGGCGCCTTGAATGATGTAGGTAGCCCGGTACGTACCAATGTGAAGGACAGCTACCGTGCAGGTGTAGAGTTTGACGGCAAGGTGAAAATTGCCAGTCAGCTATACTGGGGACTAACCGCTACCTGGAGTGCCAACAAGATCAAGAACTATCAACAGTTTTTTGCCGATGAAAATAGTGGGCCATTAGTAGGCGAAACCTTGAAAACAACGGATATCGCTTTTTCGCCATCGTTAACAGGTTCAAGCGTGATTAGTTATAGCCCGGTAAAAGGCGGTGAAATCGCTTTCATCAGCAAATATGTAAGCCGGCAGTATATTGACAATACTTCCAACCAAAACCCGGCAGGCTATACCATTACCCCCGAAAATGCAGGTAACCCGTATGCTGCCAATCGCTTATTAAACAGTTATTTTGTGAACGATGTGCGGATAAGGTATAACTTTAAAGTAAAAGGTATTAAAAACATTGGACTGGGCCTGCAGGTGAACAACATCTTCAGCGAAAAATATGAAGCTAATGGCGCCACTTATGCCGATGTGAAAGGAAATAATATCCTGAATTATAACTACTTTTTCCCGCAGGCCCCGCGCAATTTTATGGCCTCGGTGAGTTTGAGTTTTTAAATGAACACTAATTGCACGAATTTGTGCGAATTACACGAATGGCATGCATAGCTTATTAGATCTGTTTATTGAACAAATACGGGAAACCACTTGGGTGCAATGGCTTGCTGTGGCTTTGGGTGTTGCCGAGGTATTACTTGCGCGGGTGAATAACATCTGGCTTTACCCTGCGGGGATACTGGGCACGGCTTTATCTATTCTGCTATTGATGGAAGCACAGCTATACGCCGAATCGCTGCTCAATGTATATTATATTGTGATGAGTGTTTATGGCTGGGTATACTGGGTAAAAAAGCGCGATCAGCCACCAGTGAAGGTCACCTGGTCAACAAAAACAGAGTGGATCATCAGTCTCACTATATCATTGGGTGGCTGGGCGGTACTGTATTTTTTGCTCCGGTATTTTACACCATCAAACGTGCCCCTGTGGGATGCTTTTGTATCCTCCACTGCCTGGGCAGGCATGTGGCTGCTGGCCCGCAGAAAAGTGGAGAATTGGATATTTTTAAATGTATCCAACCTGTTTGCCGTACCGCTGTTATTTTATAAAAAGTTGCCCATGTTTGCCGTGCTCACTATATTCTTATTTATCGTAGCCTGTTTTGGCTATTTTGACTGGAAGCGGAAAGTAGTGAGTTTTGAGTGAAGGCTCAAAACAATGGCTAATTAATTTACTTTTTACTCACTACTCACTACTCACTACTCACTACTCACTACTTAAATGCATCCCTCAACTCACCTCAAACCCGAATGGGTAAATATCATCAGGGAAGCAGTACCCGCTGCCGAAAAGGCGGGAATGTTGCAACCATCGCAACTGGCGCTGGTACATGAGCAGGGCTGGTTTAAGTTTTTGGTGCCCCAGGTTTATGGTGGCTTACAACTCTCGCTGCCCGATATGGTTAGGCTGGAAGAAAGCCTGGCCTGGGCTAATGGCAGCCTGGGCTGGGTAGTTACCCTTTGTGCGGGGGCAGGTTGGTTTGGCGGGTTTTTATCGCCGCAGGTTGCGCCGCATATTTTTGCCCATCCCGCTTTATGCCTGGCCGGTAGTGGAGCTGCCACCGGTACAGCAACCATAACCGATGGCGGTTACCTGATTAGTGGTCACTGGAAATATGCCAGCGGGGTACATCACGCTACGCATTTAACCGCCAATTGTATCATTAAACAAGGCGAAGAAACCGTACTGAACGATGACGGCTCAACATTGATATTGCCCTTTATTTTTGATCGTAAAGATGTTACCCTGATATCGGCCTGGAAATTTATGGGCATGATGGGTACCGGCAGCGATGCCTATGAGGTACGCGATCTTTTTGTTGAAGACAACCGGTGCTTTAAAATTGACCCGGGTAATGCAGCTATCGCGGGGCCTTTATACCAGTATCCCTTTATGCAACTGGCCGAGGCTACGCTGGCCGCCAATATCTCGGGCATGGCGGTTCACTTTACCGATCTGTGTGCTACTATTTTTGATGAAAAACCCGAAAATAAATATCTGACCACCAACAGGCGGACGATCATCAAACAGCTCCATGAAAAACTGACCGGCCAACTAAACGCCGCACGACTGGAATTTTACAGCGCTGTTGATGCCTCCTGGCAGGGTGCCCTGATGGGGAAAGCAACACAGCTACAGGAAATTGGTCAAAGCAGCCGCAAGCTGGCCCGTATAGCCCGCGAATGTGTGGATGAGTTATTTCCCTACTGCGGCCTGCAAGCTGCCAATCCCGATACGGAACTCAACCAGGTATGGCGCGATCTGCATACGGCCAGTCAGCATTCGTTATTGGTGTTTGAGGAGTAATTACTGACCTTCGTTTAAAAAGCTATTTGTCATGCTGAATGGAAGTGAAGCATCTATTCTGCCGTCGGCATAGTTCAACAATAGATCCTTCGTGCCTCAGGATGACAAAATAAAATCAATCGATAAAAAGGCCTGTCACTCTGAGCTTGTCGAAGAGCGTGCGCAGAGGCCTGCCCATCATGCTTCGACGATGCTCAGCATGACACCGGGTCAGGGAATTAAAGTGTTAATCTATATTTTCCAGTGTAAAAACCTTATCCAATAGCTTTAGGTTGACGCTGTCTGGCGTTAAGTATTTTAAGGTCAGATTTCTCAGACCAATCGCAAACGGGTTGTGCCAGTGTGCCACTTCGCCAATCTTCCAGCTGGTATTAACGATGTAGTGTGCTTTTTTTCTTCTGATCTCCGGATATTTCCGGAAAGCATCTGTTAAAGGATATTTTTTCGCCAATTCGCCCAAAGTGTACGCGTCTTCTATGGCCTGGCAAGCGCCCTGGCCCAGGTTAGGTGTTGTGGCATGGGCAGCATCGCCAACCAAACAAACATCCTTTTTACTCCAGGTGCCGATCGGTTTCAGGTCATATAATGGCCCCTTGATTATTTTCTCTTCGGCCGAAGCTTTTACAAGAGCAGTAACCAGCGGATCCATATCCCTGAGTAGCGAAATAATGTCGGGGTTGTCCGTTATTAAACCAGTATCAACTACTGCATACCAGTAAACCAGATCTTTGCTTATCTGCACAAAGCCAAAACGTTTGCCTTTTCCCCATACTTCCATCGCTTCATGTGCGTATGCTTTGGGCAAAGTAAAATTAAGTACACCGCGCCAACAAATTTGTCCGGCATCCCGGTATTCGTTTTCAGAAAATAGTTGTTGACGAACCTGCGACCTGATGCCATCCGCACCAATAATGTATCCGGCCTGTACATCGGTGCCATCCTCAAAAGTCAAAACATATGCCTTATCTTCTTTTTTGATGTGTTGTAATCTTTTATTGGTTTCGATGTGTTGATGTCCAATGGCGTTGGATAAAATGCCATGCAGATCGGCGCGATGGATGGCGTGATTTTGTACCTGGTACTTTTTCTCAAAAGGAATTAAACTGACCCTGGACAATGGCGAAAAATCGGGCCTGGCAATCGTCATCGCATTAATCAGGTTACCTTTTTGATATACTTCCCGGTGAACACCCAAATGCCGAAATACCTGCATGGCATTATTGGCCATGATAATGCCCGCGCCAACAGCTTTGATTTCGGGCGCAGCCTCGTATACCTTAAACCGAATGTTGGCTTGTTTTAAGGCCAAAGCCGTTGTTAAGCCACCTATTCCTCCTCCAATTATTGCGACTTCCATTTTTGTGAAATATTAATGTTGAAGCCGCAAACTTAGGGTATGCAGCAGTCAAAAAACGTTCACTTAAGTTAACTAATTAATGTGAATGCGGATTAAGATATAGGTATGCCTTGTCAACAAAAATTTGTCATTTCGAACGACGAAGGAGGAGAAATCTTATACGGCAAGTATTTTCGACAACCTGATGTAAAAGATTTCTCCCTGCGGTCGAGAGACAGTTTCTCCTCACTCCACACATCGTCCGTCGCTGTTTGTCGAAATGACATGAGGTGTTTTCACCCGGTTATTCTTTTTCTGATACGGCTCAGAGATTGCGGTGTTATGCCCAGGTAGCTGGAAATATATTTCTGCGGTATTTTTTGAATAATTCCGGGCGACTTTTTCAGAAGATTCAGGTAACGCTGTTCGGGGTTGTAAAACAGAAGATCGTTTATCCGCTGTTTGGCATCCAGAAATACCAGATCGGATATTTTTTTGGCAAAGCCGAGCCAGAAAACATCCTGACTGATGAGCTGTTCGATTTTAGCTTTCTCAAAAAAAACAACTTCTGTTTTCAATAGCGTTTCAATGATCAGATCCGATTTTTTGCCGGTTATATAACTTTCATAATCACCCAAAAAATCGCCGTTTACCTGTAGTAAATAACTAATTTCTTCGCCTGCTTCATTAACATAATAAGCTCTTGTCGCCCCATCAACAATATAGCCCAGGCGGTCAAAAATACGATTGGCCGTTCCAATAACCTCATTCCTGTTGTACGTTACCACATAGGTTATGTCCAGCAATTCATTCAGCCTTTGTTCGGGTATCTGAAAAATCTCTAAAAGGTTTTCTTTTATTGAGGCATTCATCCCGGTAAAAGTAGTAAAAATGGTATTCTTCCGGTTTTTAGCCTGTAGCCGGCGATGAATCTGGGTAATCCCATAATCATATGAACCCGGATACAGAATGAATTTTCGCAAGAAACGGGTTTCTCAGGTTGGCCCCCTCTTGCATATTTGGCCCATAAAATAAAAAACATGATAAACTTAACAGGTAAGACAGCTCTAATAACCGGAGGAACAAGTGGCATCGGAAAAGCAACTGCAATTGATTTTATAGAAAATGGTGCAAAAATTATTATAACGGGACGCAATCAACATACGGTTAATGAAACAATAAACGAATTAGGTGATCAGGCTTACGGTATTGTTTCTGATTCCGGAAAAATGTCAGATCTGTTGGACCTCGGCAACAAGATAAAGTCAATAACACCGTATATTGATATTTTATTTGTTAACGCCGGGTTTGGAAAGTATGCACCGATTGAACAAATTGATGAAGCACATTTTGACGAACAGTTTAATGTTCTTGTAAAAGGAACACTGTTTACAGTTCAGCAAATGCTGCCACTGATGAAAGAAGGAGGAGCCATAATCCTAAATACTTCTATCGTAACCGAAATTGGAATGTCAAACTCTTCTGTTTACTCAGCCGCAAAATCAGCCGTTCAATCGTTCGTAAAAACTTTTGCTTCCGAACTGGCGTCAAGAAAAATCAAAATAAACGCGGTAAGCCCCGGACCAATTCAAACCAATTACTTCGATAGATCTAATTTAAGTCAGGAGCAAATTCAAAATATGGCCGGGGCTGTACTACCACAAGTTCCTTTAGCGCGTTTTGGGCAGCCATCAGAAGTTGCAAAAGTGGTTACTTTTCTTGCTTCGGATGCTTCTTCATTCATGCACGGTACCGAAGTATTTGTTGATGGTGGGTTCCCTAAAATAAAATAAGGAGTACGCCCAAAACTATCATTCAATTTTTCCAAAAATTGAATGATAGTTTTGGGTAATTGTGTACTTCGATGTGCACGCGGTACGCGTACGCCAGCAATTGAAATAAAAGCGACATTACCAAAACCGGATTTAATCACTAATTCACTAAATCAATAATTCAATAATTAAACTGCGATAGCAGCGAAGTCGATACCAAGTTTCCGTAACAAACATTATATTTAACAAAAAACTATACCGCATTTTAAAAGCATTGTTGATATTTGGGCTTCTCCAAACTCTTAAAAAATGAAGCTTAAACATCTACTCCTTGTTCCCTTATGCGTTGCTGCCGTTTCGGTATCGGCACAAAAAAAGAAAGTTAGTACCATTCCCGCTACCGCCTCATTATCACATCCAAAGCTGGTTGTGGGCCTGGTGGTTGATCAGATGCGCTGGGATTATCTGTACAGGTATTATGATCGTTACCAGACAGGAGGTTTTAAGCGTTTATTGAACGAAGGTTTCACTTGCGAAAATACCAATATCGACTATATACCTACCGTAACCGCTGCGGGCCATACCTGTATCTATACCGGCTCGGTACCGGCGCTGCATGGCATAGCAGGTAACGATTTTATTATACAAGCCACTGGAAAATCTATGTACTGCACAGACGACAGCACCGTGCAGGCTGTAGGCAGCACATCAAAAGCCGGTCAGATGTCGCCCCGCAATTTGCTGGTGACTACCGTAACCGACGAGCTGAGACTGGCTACCAACTTCCGCTCCAAAGTTATTGGTATTGCCCTGAAAGACAGGGGTGGTATCCTGCCAGCCGGGCATACGGCCAATGCTGCTTACTGGTTTGATGATGAAAGCGGCAACTGGATTAGCAGTACTTACTACATGACCGGTTTGCCGGCCTGGGTTACGAAATTTAATGATCAGAAAATAGCCGAAAAATACCTGAAACAGGATTGGAACACACTATACCCTGTCAATACCTATGTACAGAGCACACCTGATAACAGCCCTCGTTATGAAGGTAAATTTGGCGGAACAGAAGCACCAACCTTCCCCATTAAAACATCCGAATTATACAAAGGCAAAGTGGGTATGATCCGCTCAACTCCGTTTGGAAACAGCATGACGCTCGACCTGGCCCGCGCCGCGGTTGAAGGCGAACAACTGGGAAAAAATGTGGTGACCGACTTTTTAGCGGTGAGCTTGTCTTCTACAGATTACGTTGGTCATCAATTTGGCCCCAATTCGGTAGAGGCAGAAGATACTTATTTAAGGCTGGATAAGGACCTGGCCTCGTTTTTTAGCTATCTGGATGCTACTGTGGGCAAAGGCAATTACTCTGTTTTTTTAACAGCCGATCATGGCGCCGCGCATAATCCTACATTTTTAACCGATCATAAAATACCGGCCGGTTTCTGGGACGATTATAAGGCTGTTGTTGATATGGAGAAACTGATGGAAGATAAATTTAAAGTGAAAAACCTGATCAGGAGTATGGCCAATTACCAGGTTACCTTCAATAACTCCATCATCAAAAAAGAAGGATTGAATATCGACGCGCTGAAACAAATCTGTATTGATTACCTGCAGGCACAGCCGGCTATTGCTTTTGCTGTGGATATGCAGAGGGCTCAAACCGCCAACATTCCCGAAGATCTGCGTACCCGCATTATCAACGGATATAATGTGGAACATAGTGGTGTGATACAAATTATCCTGAAACCCGGGTACTTTACAGGGCACGGCAGCACCGGTACTACCCATGGTGCCTGGAACCCGTATGATACCCATATCCCGCTGGTATTTATGGGTTGGGGTATTAAACACGGCAGCCTTACCCGCCAAACACACATGGCGGATATCGCCCCAACAGTAGCATCTTTACTGCACATACAAGCACCAAACGGTAATATTGGCAAAACTATCAGCGAAGTGCTAACGCAGGAGAAATTATAAGTTGGAATATCCTAGTTTATAATGTACAGGCATGTGGTTGCTATCATTAGGAAATACATGTGATGAGAAAAAGTAGAATTACATTTATAATATTAGGATGCACTATTTTGTTATTTATTATAGTGAATTATTATGGAAGACAAGACATAAGGAGAAAATTTCTCAAATTCAATAACTCCAAAATAGATGGAAAACTTGTAGATGTTATTCATGGCAAAGGAGTGGTAGATATTGTAGTCAATAATCAGAAATTTACTTTTGCCCCTTCTGTAATCAATAATAAAATGGACTTCCCTTATTTTGCAAAAAAAGGCGATAGTGTTTATAAAGCGGCCAAGGCAGACACGTTAAAGTTAATTCATAATGGGAAGGTGTTTTTATACACATTTGAGAGTTATTAATGTATTTGCTTGAATTATCTCCTTACGCGGGCATATACACCCCTGTGTAAGGAGATAATTCTGACTAAGAAAGAGTATGAAAAAGTACATTTCCAAATTTCACTACCTCACGCAGGATCTGCCCGATCGCAGTCATGTTCAGCAAGTGCAGATAGCCTGCGAAGCGGGTGCTAACTGGGTGCAATACCGTTGCATGACCAAGGCAGAAGATGAACTGATTGACGAGCTGAACGAAATTGCAGGAATCTGCGATGACTGGGGCGCAACCCTCATCATCACCAATCACTATCATTTACTGGATAAGGTAGATGCCCAGGGCGTGCATATCGAAGATCCCCTGGCCAATCTGGCGGCTATACGCAGGGTGATCACAGATGAAAAAACATTAGGCGCATCGGCCAGCAACCCGGATGCCCTGTTAAAAATACAAAGCCTGGGTATTGTGGATTATTGCGGCTATGGCCCCTTTGCGCATACCCATACCAAACAAAATGATTACCCGCTACTAGGTTTTGATGGCTACCGGAAACTGGAACAGCTCCCTATTGATATCCCCGTAATAGCTGTAGGCGGCATACAACTGAATGATGTGGAACACCTGCTGCAGACAGGCATTTATGGCATAGCCGTATCAGGAGCCGTTAACCTGGCGCTCAATCCCGGAGCAGCGTTGAAGGAGTTTTACAGGAAAGTTTATTAAGTTCACAGTCTCAAGATTTATTTTTCGTATCTTTATATAAATCACAGCCTGGCTTTCTTTTTATAGAGAACCGGGCTGTTTTGTTAAGGAATAAAACAGTCCAAAAATCTATTGTTTTATATTTAGTTATTTGACAATCAATAAATTAATACTTTTTAAACTTTTCAAAACACATCAAAATCATGTTTGAATTTGTTAAAAAGTGTTAAAATGAGTGTTTTTAGGTTGATTTTTGAACAGTTTTGGCCTGTTTTTAAGCCGGAAAGTGTTAAAATTCAAGGTTTAAAAAGTTTTTTTGGAGTGGTATACTATTTTAACATTTGTTGTTTAAACACATTCATTAAATATTCATTTATTCTATCTACTTTTAATCGATGTCTTCTCACCATATTGTAAGGGAAAAGCAGGAGCCGGCATTACTGGTGCTGGGGCTTGATGATTTTCCGGAGGAGTTACTGGGGCAGTTGCTGGAGTGGAGTCCCACGGTAATAACCATCCCGCATACCGCCGAAAAACTCCATATGTTGGGTATTAAGGTGGATTGGGTGATTGGCAACGGCGGAGAAGACATGATACAATCAGATGTAAAACTGATGCCCCCCGGCGATAATACGTTGGCAGTAACGGCATTAAATTACCTGATAGCCAACCATTACCCGGCCGTAAACGTAATAACAGACGAACCTGCATTTGATGATCTGTTAAATTATGCCGGGAAAATTGATCTGGTGATATTTCAAGGGTATCAAAAAATTTATGCCATAAGTTCTGGTTTTAGCAAATGGAAACCAGCCGGCGATGAAATACGAATCCTAAACAGTACAAAAGGGTTAAATTACACTGGTTTGGAACAAATAACCCCAGGAAACTTTAAAACCACGCATGATGGTTTTTTTACGCTGAGCTTTCAACAGTCCTTTTTATGGGTTGCAGAAGGGCTGGATTAGGTCAGAAAAGTGTATAATTGAGCTGTTTTTACAGCAGAATACTATATTGGTGTACTTTTTGTTAAATATAATTAAAAACGGATTAAACCGTTTAATCATTTATTAGTCTATATACTTATATCAGCAAAGAATACCCGGCTGATTAGTTAAAAAATTTTCATCATGAAACGCACATATAAAAAATTATTCACTCTAGCTTTAGGAACTCTGTTGAGTTTGTCTTTAGCTTTTACCGCCAATGCACAGCATAGAACCGGCGGTGGTGGTGGCGGCGGTGGCGGCTCAAGATCATCCGGCGGTGGTGGCGGAGGAGGCGGTGGTTTCTCCCGTTCATCCGGTGGTGCAAGCTTTTCACGTCCATCGTTTAACGGTGGTGCGCAACGATCTGCAATAGCTGCACCTCAGCGTACCTATGGTAGCAGTGGCTTTGCCTCACGTACCAACGTTACTGCAGCTCCACAACGTACTTATGGTGCCGGAACCCGCAGCAACATAGCTGTAGCACCTGGTGGTAACCGTGTTAGTACCGGAACAGCTACACGTAGCTATGGTTACGGAACCCGTGGATATGCCAGCGTGAGCAGAAATTCATATGCCGGTGGCCGTGGTACTTACTACAGAAGCGGCGGTAACGGTTACGGTTCCCGTGTTTATCCTAGCTACCGTTATGGCGGTCGTGGCGGTTACTTCGGAAATCATTACTGGTATCCTTACCGTAACTACTATAACTCATACTATTTGCCAAGATTAGGCTTTAGCATAGGATTTTTACCTTATGGTTACTATCCATTTTTCTGGGGCGATTACCAGTACTACTATAGCGATGGTTTATACTACCAACAGGTTAATGATCAATATACTGTAGTTGAGCCACCTGTGGGTGCCGAGATCAAAACATTGCCAAAAGATGCACAGTCTATCATGATTAATGGCGAGCAGTATTATGAATCAAATGGTGTTTACTATCAGCCAATTACTAAAGACGACGGAACCGCCACTTATGTAATTGCAGGTAAAGACGGCGAATTAAATACTGACCAGGGTGGTAACGGTGATGTTCAGCAAGCACCTCAAATAGGTGATATAGTTGGCCAGTTACCACAGGACAGCAGAAAAATAAAGATCAACGGCGAAAAATTGTATGTATCTCCTGATGGTTATTACTACCAGGATACTACAGACAATAATGGTAACAGAGCTTACAAAATTGTAGGTACACCATCTGATGATCCTGCCGATCAGAATCAACAATAAGGCATATAAATTACCTTAGATAGCATATAACGGGCTGCCTCTTCATTGAGGCAGCCCGTTTTTTTATAAATTCAGGGAACACTGAGGCGGTAAAAACGTTATAGAAGTATTTGACCGGTATCCGGTGAACTAATTTTACGCTACAACTATTAACCTGATATGATAAAATATATAGCTGGTTTACTCTTTGCCCTATTGCTGCAGCTATCCTATAACGCCCATGCAGCTTCCCCTAAACAAATCTTAAAATTATACAAGGCCAATAGTGCTTATATACAATACATAGGGCGGATTGACTTCACCAATCCGCTAAGACCCAGGATGTGGTCGCCGGGGGTTTATATCAAACTTCGCTTTGAAGGCAAAAAATGTGAGTTACTGATTAATGACGAGGTGCTGTACGGCAAAAGCCACAATTACCTGGAAATTGCAGTTGATAATAATACGCCCTATCGTATACAAACTACAGGCAAAACCAATGTAATCACCGTAGCAGATGGATTGACAGACGGCGAACATACAGTTGTTATTTGCAAGGACACCGAATCGCAGATCGGCTACATTGATTTTATGGGAGTGAGATGCGTTAAACTTTTACCTCCAACCGCTCAGCCCGCACGTAAAATTGAATATATCGGCGATTCTATT
Source organism: Mucilaginibacter inviolabilis (assembly GCF_011089895.1). Lineage (NCBI taxonomy): Bacteria > Pseudomonadati > Bacteroidota > Sphingobacteriia > Sphingobacteriales > Sphingobacteriaceae > Mucilaginibacter > Mucilaginibacter inviolabilis. The sequence goes on along the minus strand of NZ_JAANAT010000005.1, from coordinate 277,678 downwards.
ACCAGCGGAGCAGGTATGGATCAGTCTACCACCCCATGCGGTAAGGGCGAGTGGTACGATCAGCATAATGCTTATATGAGTTACGGGCCGCGTACCTCACGTAACTTAAACGCGCAGTGGCAGCTTACTTCGGTTGCAGGTATTGGTATGGTACACAGCTGCTGTAATATGGATATTACCATGCCCCTGGTGTTTGATAAGGTTTTCCTGCGTAATGACTCTATTGCCTGGAATTTTAAACATTACCAGCCCGATGTAGTAACCGTTTGCCTGGGCCAGAATGATGGTGTTGGTGATTCCATCCGCTACTGCGATATCTATACCAAGTTTATTAAGACGGTAAGACAAAAGTATCCGACAGCCGATATCGTATGTTTAAGCAGTCCCATGGCCGATGATAAACTATCTGCCGCGTTGCAAAATTACCTGAGCGCTATTACTGCCGAGGTCAATAATAGTGGCGACAAAAAAGTATATAAATATTTCTTTTCCAGGCGATACTATCAGGGCTGCGGTACACATCCTGATATGAAAGAACATGAATTTATAGCCGATGAACTAACAACCTATTTAAAGCAGCTTAAAGGGTGGTGATTTTTCATCAGAGTAATTATTCGTTAATAAGTTGTTTTTCCATGGAGCTCATGAATGCTGTGTAGTTTGTTTTTTAATGGCGATGAAGTTATCATGAGCCGGTTTGCTCATTCCGGTTTGCGAGCCTTAGCTCATGATGGTTTCAAATAAAGAAAACCTTTTGGGGTTTTTGGGTATTGTTATAGTATACCAATTAATAACATAGCTATGAATAATCATGATCATCAGCAATTAATTCAGAAGCTGTTTAATTGCGTGCTGGCCTGCGAACATTGTGCAACGGCCTGCTTACGTGAAGAGGATGTAAAGATGATGGCTCAGTGTATCAGGCTCGACAGGGATTGTGCTGATATATGTAACCAGGCAGCCCGGTTATTACAACGGGACTCGGCCATTGCCTATCAGTACCTGGTTATATGCGAGGAAATATGCCGGCTTTGCGCCGATGAATGCGGCAAACATCATCACGACCATTGCCGGAAATGTGCAGAAGCATGTTTGGCTTGCGCAGAGGCATGTCATCAACACCACGAACCTGTGACACAGGATTAAGTAAAAAGCCCCATCACAGCTCAGCGATGGGGCTTTTTACTGTACAAGACGGGCAATTAATCCTTTTTCACAAATACACCGTTCTCATCAAAAATCAGGTCGCCACCTTTTATTTCCGCTTCGTAAAATGTTTTCCCGGCCGCATCGGTAACCTTACCTGCTTCCTTGATCTTTGCTCCATTATAATGTACACTCACATAAGGCGCTATGCTTTTGGGAAGATCGGTAATGGGGATGGCCTTTACAATTTCTACAAAGGCTCCGGAGGGAGTAAAAACAGCCGAATTATCTTCGCCCGATTTGCCACCCCAGTTGGCCTCGTAATTACCTTTCTCTTTTTCCCAGTTTACTTTGCTGGCTGTAGGATACTTTGATGCTAGTGCTGATTTAACAACAGCGGGCACATCCTTTGATTTCAGGTTCTGGGCTAATGCGGCATTGGCTATAAAGCCCAGGCCCATCAGCAGTGATAATGTCTTTTTCATGATATTTTTGCTTTACACAAGTATAAAATATCAAGCTGTAGGAAAACTGATGGCTTTTTGTGGAAAATCTGTACTTAAATATTTACCGGATGTTACTCGTAACTATGCCGCTCAAAATCATAATCTGATTGCGAGGTAATGATCTTCTTTCGTCTTTCAATATCGGTACCAACGGAGTGATCATAAATATTGTCGGTAACGGTGTTTTCCCTTTCCTTATCACGCTCAGCGAAATGGATATTGGCCTCGGCGGTTTTGGCTATAGCTACATCATATGGCCCTTTGGGCGACATCAGCTTTACAAATACCGGCAAGCATTCAAACAGGATAAACAGGTAGCCTATAAATGATATAGCCAGGTAAGTATCCAGATCGCGGGTGCCATTCTCGTTATAGGTTAGCTGGCCCAGGGCCCAGTTACGATCGCTGAAGCCGGCAATATTAGTTAGGCTATCCAGCTGATGCTCGGTGAAAAGGCGCGTACTATTTAATCCCTCATAGTCCTTTCGGGCGGCCAGGTATTGGTCCATCTGGCCTAAATTCTGGGTTACTTCCTTTAGACGGCTTTCTTTTTCTTCCAGTACGGCCTGCTTTTGCTTGGCATAAGTACCGTAGCCGGTAATGCCCGATGTTTGGTTGGTTTTATCGCCAAAAACCTCCTGGTTAAGCTGATAGCGTGAGCGATTGATATCCTTTTCCAGCGAATCTTTTTCCTTTTTCAGATCGCCGTTTTTGCCCATCTCCATCGCATATTTTTGCTGATAGGTTTTTTCTAGAGTGTCAATTTTGCGGTGCTGCCCCTTCAGGTACGCTGTTTTTAATTTCTGACGGATCTCTTTATCAAATATTTTCAGCTCCAACGGGCGCGAAATAACCACGCCTATCATAATGGCCAGCAAAATACGCGGCGAAGCCTGCAATATCTGCTGATTGGTACTGCCCTCTTTATTGATGCTCGATACGATGTACCTGTCCATATTAAAAATGGCAGTACCCCATAGCAAACCAAATAAAATGGCAAAGCCTACAGCAAAGGCATCGCCATTAAAAACAAAATACATAGCATAGCCGCCAGATAAGGAGGCAAACAATGCCGTGAAAAATATGGTGGCACCAATGCCCACATATTTATTATGTTCAATAGGATATTTTTTTAGGGTATCAATATGCGCTCCTGAACAAAACCAGAAAAAGCGTGTAACTTTTTTCATCTATTATGATCCATTTTATGGACGATCGTGTTGGGTTAATGTAAACCTTTTCAGCGCTCATCTCTTTTTTCATTGCACGTAAACGTAACAAAACACAAATATTGTGCAATATTATACATAAAACGCACTTAGACATCGATTGTTACAAAAATCGGGCTTAATTATTTGATATAGAAAAAAAGCTACCTTTGGATTATAATTTTATTTAACATGAATGAGATAACCGTACAGGAACTAAAAGAAAAACTGGACAAAGGCGAAGATTTTCAACTGATTGACGTAAGGGAAGAGTTTGAATATGAAACCTCAAACCTGGGCGGACAATTAATACCGCTTGGCGGCATTTTAATTGAAGCCGACAAAGTAAGTAAAGAAAAGCCCGTAGTGGTGATGTGCCGCAGCGGTAAACGCAGCGCGGCGGCCATTATGCAATTGCAGCAATTAGGCTATAGCAACCTGACCAATTTACAGGGTGGTATTTTGGCTTGGGCGGCAGAAATTGATCCATCACTTAATGTGTATTAATTATGGGTTTAAAGTTAGTGCTTAACGTGCTGTATACTGTAGGTATTGTATTATGCCTGTTTGTAGCGTACCAGGCCAACTCCAATAAAAACTTTACTTTACTGGGTGCCGCTATATTGGTTGCCGGGGTAGTTATTGTATTAAAAATAAGACTGTTAAAAGACGTAAGGAACTCGCAAAAAAAGCAGTAACTTCATTGCATGTTTATAGCAATTTTGGGAGTTATTGTGCTCATTGCGGGTATAGTGCTCAAACGCTCACCTGAGCCGGCCGGCCGCTTTAGCGGTACGGCAACCGTTGTTGGATTAGCCCTGGTAGCCGTAGGCCTGCTGCTATCCATATTTAAAGTAATTGAGCCCGGTAAAGTGGGTGTGCAAACTCTTTTTGGTAAGGTACAGGATAATGTACTCGAAAGTGGTTTGCACATCATTAACCCCTTGGTTGATATCACCACCTTTGATATACAAACCCAAACTTACACCATGAGTGCCGTAAGTAACGAGGGCCAAAAGGAGGGCGACGATGCCATCCGGGTGCTGTCGAGCGATGGGCTGGAGGTTACTATTGATCTTTCGGTATTATATAAGGTAACTGCAGACAGGGCTCCTTTTATTTTGCAGAATATCGGCGAAAATTATCTGGATAAGATTGTTCGCCCGGTATCGCGCACTGCTATACGCGATAATGCGGTTAATTATGCCGCTGTTGATCTGTACTCCACTAAACGACAGGAGTTTCAGGATAAAATAAACCGTTATATAACCGCTAATTTTGCTAAACGCGGGCTGGAGCTACAGCAGATCCTGGTGCGTAATATCACCCTGCCAGCCTCGGTAAGGGCCAGTATCGAATCAAAGATCAATGCCGAACAGGACGCTCAGAAAATGCAGTTTGTGTTGCAAAAGGAGCGTCAGGAAGCCGAACGTAAGCGCGTAGAAGCCCAGGGTATAGCCGATTATCAAAAGATCCTTTCTACCGGATTATCAGACAAGCAACTCCAATATGAAGCTATTAAGGCTCAGAAAGAAATCGCCTTATCGTCCAATACCAAAGTAATTATTATTGGTGGTAAGGGTAACCCTATTATGCTGAGCGATAAGTAACACCTGAACAGGTGGGATATTTTGTTAGAAAAAGTGGGTTTACATGGTTTACATAATTTATGGTTTATATTTAGTTAATTAGTTTATAATCAAGTAATTAAATTGAATTTTGCTGCAAAAAGTGTAAACCATGTAAACCGTTCGGCGCAAAGTATTCAATGTTAAGTTTCATCAGTATATTGCTGTGATTTTATAATATCTTCGGGCATGAAATTATCAGTATCAGACCAGAACACTGGCGGCGATCTGTTGCTGCATCACAATGAACCGCAGCTCGACCGACTATTTTACACACGTGATTACGACTATAAATACTTTACCATAGCCTGGAACCGGGGCGAAAAACAAACCGTAACCATTGATGGAGTGGCATATGATTTTATGCCGAATACGGTATTGCCACTTATGTTTAACCAGTCGTTTTATTTTGAGCGCCCCAACGATGTGGTTGCCTGGCAGTTTAACCGCGAATTTTACTGTATTGTTGATCATGATACCGAAGTAAGCTGCGTTGGTTTTTTATTTGGGATGAATGATAATGTATTCATTGACCTGGATGAGGATACGCAACGAAAATTGAAGGTGCTGCTGGATGTATTTATTGAGGAACTCAATACCAGGGATGGTATCCAGACCGAATTGCTCATGATGCTTTTAAAGCGGCTTATTATCATGATCACCAAGTTAGCCAGGGCCAGTAGTTTCCCCGAAGTGAAACTGAATGACGACCGTTTTCACATCCTGCGCAAATTTAATTTACTGGTTGAAATGAATTTCCGCGAACAGCACAGTGTGAGTTATTATGCGGGCAGGTTAAATAAGTCGCCAAAAACTTTATCCAACCTGTTTGCGCTGTACAATCATAAAACGCCTATCCAGATCATCCAGGAGCGGATATTGATAGAAGCCAAGCGCCTGTTGTTCTATACCGATAAATCGGCCAAGCAAATCACCTATGAGCTGGGTTTTGATGATGCCGCTTATTTCAGTAATTTCTTTAAAAAACATACCGCATTATCGCCATCTGATTTCAGAAATAATAAGAAAATGGTGGCCTAGGGAAAAAATTACAAGTCGTCGGGAAGTATGCCCATTCCTCAGGTGCAGGAGTTGCTGCACCTTTGTATCGTTGATTCAAACAACAAACATCAACGAACAAAACAATGAAAACTCAAACTCTGAAAAACGCATTAAAAACAGGCTTAGCTGCCTCAGCTATTATTTTATCAACTATTATTGGTTCAGCCCCTAAAGCAGAAGCCCAAACCGTAAAAAATATAGTATTGGTGCATGGCGCCTTTGCCGATGGTTCTGGCTATAAAGGTGTTTATGATATCCTGACTAAAAAAGGCTATAACGTAACCGTTGTTCAAAACCCTTTAACATCGCTTAAAGATGATGTGGATGCTACCAACCGTGTTATTGACAAACAAGACGGACCTGTAATATTGGTAGGTCACTCATGGGGTGGTACCGTAATTACCGAAGCCGGTACCAATCCTAAAGTAAAAGCACTGGTTTATATAGCCGCCTTTGCTCCTGATAACGGAGAAACTACTTTGAAACTGGTTCAATCATTACCAGCCGCTCCCGAAAACGGCATATTGCCTCCGGACGAAAAAGGCTTTGTTTATTTTGGCAAAGAAAAATTCCACGCCGGTTTTGCCGCCGACCTGAGCAAAGAAGTAGCTGACTTTATGTACGCTTCACAAGGCCCTATCGCTGCACAATGTTTTGTGGCCCCTATTACCGAAGCCGCCTGGAAAACTAAACCCAGCTATGGTATAGTAGCCACCGAAGACAAAGCCATTAACCCGGACATTGAACGTAACATGTACAAACGTGCCGGCGCCAAAGTAACCGAAATAAAAGCAAGTCACGTGGTATTCATCTCACACCCGGATGCCGTTGCCAAAGTGATTATGGATGCAGCTAATAATGTGAAATAATTTTAGGATCATAAAATAGCAAGGCCGCTTATCTTAATGATAGGCGGCCCTTTTTGTCGTTAGTTACCTCCGCATATAAAAGATTGTCATGCTGAACGCAGTGAAACATCTAATTTACAGCTTGCCAATTCACGAATAGACTCTTCGTTCATACCCATGACGTGCCCCCATCATGTCATTGCGAGGAGGAACGACGAAGCAATCTCGTAGCTATTTTTATCCATAAGAACGCGAGGGGATTGCTTCGTGCCTCGCAATGACATATTTTTATAAAATTGAAACCTTAATTAAACGCGTCATTTCACCCTTAAAGGCCCCTGATTTTACAACTCAGGACGACAAATTAAGTTAAGGCTGTCATCCTTCGACAAGCTCAGGAGGACAACTCATTCATGAAATTCGCAATAATTAGAAAAAATTCGCGCTTACTTCCTTATACCCAAGCCTGGGTCATTATTCAAAATATATTTACCATCAGCAAAATCGGGCATCTGGTAGGGGTTGTTGCTTACTAAAAAAGGCCCATCAAGGTCAACCCAGTCGCTTTGGGGGGCGAGGGCCAGGCCGGCGAGGGCGGCGCAGCTGGTTTCGGTCATGCAGCCTATCATGATCTTGAGGTCGAGTTCACGGGCTCGTTTGATCATCCGGCTGGCTTCATATATCCCTGCCGATTTCATGAGCTTGATATTGATGCCGGTATAAACGCCCTTGGCTTTATCCACATCTTCAAAACGCTGTACAGCCTCATCGCCAATAATAGGGATAGGGCTGCGTTCAGTGAGCCAGGCATTGCTGTCGGGATCGGTTTTGAGCATGGGTTGTTCTATCAGTTTTACGCCTTGTTCTTGTAACCAATAGGTCATGTCGAGGCTTTGCTGCAGATCAGTCCAGCCCTGGTTGGCATCTACATAAAGGGGCACATCAGTCACGGAACGTATGGTAGTAATGAGTTCTTTGTCGTTATCCTTACCCAACTTTACTTTGATCACCTTAAAGCCTTCGGCCTCTTTTACTTTTTTGATGATCATTTCTGGCGTATCAATACCTATGGTAAAACTGGTCACCGGCATTTTTGCAGGATCGCTACCCAGCAGTTGCCAGCAGGGTTGTTGTTTGATCTTTCCATCCAGATCGTGCAGGGCAATATCAATGGCTGCTTTAATAGCCGGGTTGCCCGGAGCTATGCTATCCAGATAATTGATCACCGCACCAAAATCAACGGGATAACTGATCTGGCTGATATCAACCTTACTCAAAAAAGCGATAGCAGTTTCGTGGCTTTCGCCCATATATGGCACCATAGATGCTTCACCATACCCGGTATGGCCTTCGTGCTTAATTTGCACCAGCATAATTGGGGTAGAGGTACGCGAAAACTTGGCTATGGTAAAAGCGTGTTTGAGTTGCAGTTCAAAGGGTTGATATGTCAGTTCCATGGGTTTTTAAATATGCGGATGTGCAAATATGCAGATGTGCAGATGAAAAATAATGTGCGGATGTGCAAATTTTAAATGTGCAGATGAAAAATGATGTGTAAGTTATGTCAAAAAATCTGCACATCTGCATATTTGCACATCCACACATCTAAAACCATCCTTATCTTTGCGGCCATGTCGGCACAAATTTATTCACCGTTCGAGCGTTTTAATTTCAGTAATAATAAGTGTTTCCTGAGCGGGCAGCCTTTGAATTCTGAAGAAGAAAAGATACAGGTTTTTCCGCAATGGCTCATGAGCCGCTACGGCCTGGAAGATAAGCCTTTTAAACTGCTCGACGAAAGTATGGCCACCTACAAAGACCTTAAACTGCCCTGCACTGCCGATATCAACGAACAATTCCTGGAACCCCTGGAAGCTGAAATAGCCGCCGCTTTTAATGCAGGTTACGATGCTGTAAAACAAGTGGATGAGCTGAAACTATTTCAGTGGGCCGGTAAACTGCTGTACGGTATTATATTTAATGAGATCCAGGCCGGTATTAAACAACAGCATGCCCAGGGCGAAGAGTTCAGCATGTCGCAGGCCATTATTCATAAATTCAGTCACCTGCACCTGATGCTGCAAAGCCTCAACCTGCCTATCGAGCTGGATGGTTTTAAGCCTTTCAGTTTAGTATTGTTCAAGGTTGATAATGCCGAAGATATTTTTGGCTATCGCGATGAGATCAATACGCTGACGTTCTCGCTCCGGATCAAAGATTTTGGCCTGATCATTTGCCTGCAGGATAATGGCGCGAATGCCAGCTATCACCAGGCGGCCTTAGAAAAAATTAAAGGCCAAACCCTGCACCCGGTACAATTTGAGGAGGTTAACGCGCGCTTTTTTTATTCGGCATACTTGTTTAACCGCCTGCCTGAATATAATATACTACCCGTTGAAGATATCATTTATATAGAAGCCATGCCGCTGCGGGGCACCAGTACCAAACCTTTGTTTGATGATTGGGTACCCAAAGTTTACGGCCAGGTACTGGAAAATTTCTGGAAAAACTGGGGTTTCCTGTTGTTCGAGATCATCAAGAATCCCGAAGACCCCATGAGTTTCCTGTTTGATGCTGATGGTAATCCTATCAGTGCAGCATCGATTGAACTCGCTCGGTAATTTGCTGAAAAAAGCCAGGTAAAATGCCAGGGTGAAAAATAATGGTGATCATCAATCCACTAAGGGCACCGTACAAGTGGGCATCGTGATTAATATTATCACGGGAGTATTTGGAAGCATAACTGCAATAAACCAGGTATAGTATACCAAATATTACCGCTGGTATAGGTATCGGGATTGGGAGGATCATCATTTGGCCCAATGGATTATATAATATGGCGCTAAAAACCACCGCACTCACCGCACCTGATGCACCAAGGCTATAATAGTTGTAATTTTCCCGATGCTTAAGCACCGATGGCATATCACTTAAAATTAAGCTGGCCATGTACAGTACAGCAAATTGCCAGTGCCCTAAAACAGGTTCCAGATTAAAGGCAAAAAAATAGAAGGACAGCATGTTAAAAAACAAGTGCATCCAGTCTTTATGAATAAGTCCGCTGGTGATAACGGTATAAACATAACGGCCGCGCGAAACGTTGTAAGGGTGTAATATCAGTTTGCCGTATAGGTTTTCGTTGGAAAAAGCCATCAGCGTGGTGATGATGGTAATAACGAATATGACACAGGCAACGGGAGCGGTAAGCAAGTTTTCCATTTATTTAAGATCGAGTTTGGTGTCGGTGAGCAGTCTGCCCACCGGATAACGCATAAAAGTTTTTTCAAAATAGGGTGAATTGCGGTAAACAAAGAATAATTGTGCCTGCGCGCTGCCGGCCAGTTTGGGGTCTTTGCTTTTCGCGTCATCGAGTTTCTTTTTCAGTTCTGGGTCTTTTTTTAATAAGTTGGCAGCGATATCTTCAAATACATAATCAGAAAAATATTCTTTTTCGCCCAGCATCGAATCAAAAAAGTTCCAGGCAAAAAAGGAATCGACACCCTGCGGCTCCAAAGTTTCCACAATATAACGGTTAATAGACTGGTTAGTATATACCACATAATCGCCGGCATAAAATTTAACCCGCGTATCCACCGGATTCAGTTTAACAGCCGAGTGCAGGTAATGTCCTTCAAAAGGTTTTTGCGGGGTTTTATAGTCTTCAATATAATACATCTGTAAACCCAAGGTGGTGTCATGCGCCAGTTGCTGCATTTTAACCCCGTTCAGTTTAAACAGGTCGATCACCTTACCCCAGGCTTGTGGTATCACATAGGCTACCGGTTTATCGGCCGTGGTGGTAACTTTATAGGTGTTCCAAAAGTTAATGGTTTTGGTGTAAGGTTTATTCCGGTCATAATACAAGCGGTTTAAGCCGCTCACTTCGCTGGTTTTATAGCCGGCCTCGTAGCCTTTGAAAGTAATGGTATCTCTGGCTTCCCGGTCTACAGTCCAGTTCAGCGCGAAATTTTTTTGCTGAGCCACCTCTGCATCGGCTTGTTGTTTCAGTTGACCTATCAGTTTGGCATCGCGCTGATAGATATTGATGAGGTGCTGCATAAAATCATACGTAGCATATACCCGTTTGTCAAAAGCCTTGAGCATATGCGTTTCGGTAATATAACTGATGATATTATGCTGGGCGGCAAAGCCGGTGGCAAAGCGGGGTGTTTCCAGAAAGCTTACGATGCCCGAGTCGGGCAGGCCTTCTTCGCCGGCACCATAGGGGATCATTTCATACCCGCTTTTTTTCATGTGGCTGTACAAATAGGGTGTAAGCGTTTTGGAGGTATAAGTAGCCAGGATAGGGTTTTGTTTATCCTTTTGCGTTTCAATAAGGGTCATTACATACTGGTAATCGGCGCCATCGCTGGTATGGTTATCCAGGAATACCTCGGGTTTCCAGGCAGTGAGTATTTGTGTAAACGCGAGGGCGTTGCGGCTGTCGGCTTTGATGAAATCGCGGTTCAGGTCCAGGTTACGATAGTTCCCCCTGAAACCATATGCTACCGGACCGTTCTGACTAACACGGCTCAAACCCCGGTTCAGGTTACCATCAATATTGTATAAAGCAATAAGGCATATCACTACGTCTTTGGGCAGCTGATCTTTTTTCAACAGATCGCGCACCAACATCATACTGGCATCTATGCCTTCGGGCTCACCGGGATGTATGCCATTGTTGATGAGCAGCACGCGTTTGTTTTGTTTTTTGATCGAAGCCGGATCAAAAACTTTATCCCGCGACAGAACAATGAGCGTAAGCGGTTTGCCTATATCGGTAGTGCCGTAATTGATCAGCCTCATTTGTTGAGGATACAGCTTATTCAGGTTTTTATAATAAGCTATAACTTCGGCATAGGTAGCGGTGTAATTATGATCCTGATGCTGCTCAAACGGCGTTAACTGAGCTTTAACCGACAAGGAGATTAAGCAAATTAATAAAGCGGATAGAATTTTCTTCATCGGGATGTATTATTGCTCAAATATAGTATTTGGGAGCCAAGAGATGAGATGCAATGGCTAAGAGAATCTCAAATAAGGTAATTAATCTTCGTTCCTGTATCTCAGCTCTTCCTTCAGCTCAGCCTGTAGTTTTTTCGATAGACCAAGAACCACCTGATCATAAGAATGATCAATCATTTCGCAGAGTTGCTTATGGGTTAGTGAACCATCCATGTAAACGGTGTTCCACATTTTTTTATTCATATGATAGCCTGGTTGTACTTCGCTATAACGCTCACGCAGGTCGACGGCAAGCTCGGGTTCGCACTTCACATTAAACCGGTTACCGTTTTCTAACCCGATCAGTAAAAATAATTTACCGCTAACTTTAAAAACAAGGGTATCCTCGCCAAAAGGAAAGCCTTCTGTTACTCCTGGCTTTTGCAGGCAATAATCACGTAATTCTTCTATATTCAAAATCTGAAATCTCTGATCAGTTTATTATAGGATACGGTATTACCAAAATTGTACCGGAAACCTATCGTGAAGTGGGCATATTGGTCGGGAGCATTGTTTTTAAACTTAGCCGGAGGGTCATCATATCCATCAAGACCTTCGCCAAAAGTATAATTATGTTCATACCCTAAGGTAATGGTATAACCAACCTGATTGTATGAATCATAAATTTTAAACTCATAGCCAAAACGTAGCGGTAAAACCAGGTTGATACTTTTGTCTTTACCCTGAAAGCCTTCTTTGGTACCCAAAGGGCCGTGATAGTAAGAATTGCTGGGATCGGAAAACGCGGGTGGGTTGCCACGCTGTATAAATTTCATGTTGTTAGATATAGCACCGATCCCCGTACCTACATAAAAGTTTTTAACCGCGTTTAAAAAACCATTGTCTGCATAATCAATAAAGCTACCTAATTGGGCATCAGCATGCAGCAATAAAGCTTTATAAGCATTCTTGTACATACGTCCGTAAGCATCTTTATCGGGGGTAAGTCCCCCTCCGGACAGTGTACCAAACTGGTATTCCAGTGCAACAGGCACGTAAGGATTAAAGTTGTAGGCCAGGTTTAGGTTATAAATAGCATGCCAGTCCTGCCTTTTGGTATCGGCATAAGCCCTGCCATAACCAATGCCGCCGCCAACACCCCATTCATAATAATTATACCCTTCCTGTGCCTTTACCTTAAACCCTGCAACTGCTAAAACAAAAAACAGAATAAATTTTTTCAAAGCTAAATTTTAATCAATATTTACAAAAGGAACATGCCGGGTACGGTTGCCGGTAAAACTTTACTAATATATAGCTTTATGAATTTTCATTCATTATTAAACTTTACCGTTACCGAACGCTTCTTGCGTTACGTTACCCTTGATACGCAATCAGACCCCTCTTCTGTTTCATTTCCGTCGACAGAAAAGCAAAAAGATTTGGCACGGCTGCTGGTTGATGAGCTTTTAGGCATAGGAGTTGCCGATGCCCATATGGACAAATATGGTTATGTATATGCCACTATACCATCCAATACAGATAAACAGGTGCCTGTAATTTGTTTTTGCTCGCACATGGATACCGCGCCCGATTGCAGCGGGAAAGACGTAAAGCCCATTGTTCATAAAAATTACCAGGGACAGGATATTATATTACCGGATGATACTTCTCAGATTATAAAGCAGGCGGAACACCCCGACTTGAAAAATCAAATAAGTAACGATGTGATAACTGCAAGCGGTACCACACTATTGGGAGCCGATAATAAAGCCGGTGTTGCCGAGATCATGGACGCTTGTTACCAGCTGATGAACCACCCCGAAATAAAACATGGTGATATCCGGATATTATTTACCCCCGATGAAGAGGTGGGCCATGGAGTTGATCATGTAGATATTGCCAAACTGGGTGCCTATGCCGGTTATACTATGGATGGTGAAAGCGCAGGTAATATGGAAAATGAAACTTTCTCGGCAGATGGAGCAAGATTAACCATTAATGGCGTAAGCTCGCACCCGGGCTTTGCCAAGGGTAAAATGGAAAGCGCCATTAAAATTGCAGGAGAGATCATCGCCGCTTTGCCTGATGATTTGTCGCCCGAGCATACAGAAGGTATGCAGGGTTTTATACACCCCGTAGCTATTGAAGGGCATGTAGAGACTGCCGGCATTGATTTTATCATCCGTGATTTTGACGCAAAAAAATTGAGTGATCATGCTGATGTGATCCGCAAAACGGCTGACTTGGTATTAAAAAAATATCCTGCATCAACTTATAGTTTAACGGTAAGCGAGCAATACCGCAATATGAAAACAGTATTGGATAAGCATCCGGAGATTGTAGAGTATGCTATGGAAGCCATCGGTCGTACAGGTATTAAAGCCAAACTTTGCAGCATCAGGGGAGGCACCGACGGATCCAGATTGTCCTTCATGGGTTTGCCTTGTCCTAATATATTCGCAGGCGAACATGCTTTTCACAGCAAACAGGAATGGGTATCGGTACAGGATATGCAAAAAGCCGTGGAAACCATATTGCACCTCTGCATGATCTGGGAAGAAAAAAGTTAATAAGATTTGAATATGTATACAATAAGAACAGCGACCGTAAATGATGTAGAAACCATCATCCAAATAGCCGACCAAACCTGGTGGGTTACTTACAGTCCGATACTGGAAAAAGAACAGATCTCTTTTATGCTGAATGAGATCTACTCGACGGATAAGATCAGCAAGCAGATTGAAACCGGTGCGCAAACTTTTATCCTGTTATTGGAAGGAGAAGAGCCTGTAGCTTTTGCAGCCTATTCGCCGCGTGAAGAGGATGCTGATATTTATAAACTGCATAAGCTGTATTGCCTGCCCAAAACACAAGGTAAAGGTTATGGTAAAGTGCTAATTAATGAAGTGATTCAAAGAACAACAGATGCCGGTAAACAGATACTGGAATTGAATGTGAACCGCTATAACAACGCCAAAACCTTTTATGAAAAAATGGGATTCGTAGTCGCTTCAGAAGAGGATATAGCCATTGGCCCGTATTGGATGAATGATTATGTAATGCGGAAGGAGTTGTAAAACATATTAAAACCGATTTGAAGTTGGCCAATAAAAGAGATCATTATAAGGATATATTGCTCGGTGTTGCCATTGGAGACGCGATGGGGGTGCCAGTGGAATTTGAAGAAAGGAGTCAGCGCGTAAAAAATCCCGTTACCGATATGATGGGCTTTGGTACGTACAATATGCCTCCCGGAACATGGTCCGACGATAGTGCCCTGACCTTCTGCCTTGCAGAAAGCATCGCTAATGGATTTAATTTACAGGGATTAGCTGGCAATTTTACATCGTGGTTATATCAAAGTTATTGGACAGCTACAGGCGTAGTTTTTGACGTAGGCATAGCTACACGAGAGGCAATAAATCGCTTGCTGGAAGGTTGCAGGGCCGATTTAGCAGGAGGATTTGATGAATCATCAAATGGAAACGGCAGCCTTATGCGAATACTGCCTTTGGTATTGTATGTAAAGGATATGCCAATAGAGAGTCGGTACGAGATCACAAAACAGGTATCGTCTCTTACACATGGACATATACGATCGGTAATTGCTTGTTTTTATTATCTTGAATTTGCCCGTCAACTTATCCAGGGTACCGATAAACTTACCATATACCATAATTTAAAAAGAGAGATATCTGATTTTTTAACATTACGATCGATCAATCCTGAAGAAGTTAGTTTATTTAACAGATTGCTTTTGGATAATATATTTCAAATAGAGACCAAAAAGATACATAGCACTGGTTATGTATTGCACACTTTAGAGGCAAGTATCTGGTGTTTATTAACTACTGATACTTATAAAGAAGCTGTGTTGAAAGCGGTGAATCTGGGATTGGACACTGATACTACAGGTGCAGTAACAGGCGGGTTGGCAGGATTGTTATATGGTGCTGATCAAATTCCGGTTAATTGGGTTAAGGATATAAAAAGATTGCCGGATATCCTGGATCTGGCCCAACGGATGAGGAATGCCTTAACATAGATGGATAAGCTTCAAAAAAACTTATCCATCTATATTACAATCTACCAAATCTTTACCCGCTTAGCCGGGTCTATCCACATTTTATCACCTTTTTTAACTTTAAATGCCTGGTAAAATTCAGGTACATCGCTAAAAGGACCGTTTACACGCAAAAATCCTGGGGCATGAACATCCGTTAGTATCTGATTGGCCAGGGCCTCATCCCGTTCCTGGCCCAGCCAGCCCAGCGCATAGCCTAAGAAGAACCGCTGCATAGGGGTTAATCCGTTTATCAGTTTACCCTGCTTATATTGCTGGGTCTTTTTAAAAGCATCAATGCCTAAAACAATACCGCCCAAATCGGCAATGTTTTCGCCAAGGGTAGCTTTGCCGTTTACGTGCAGGCTATCCAATACTACATAACTGCTAAACTGATCGGCCAGTACTTTAGCACGTTGGTTGAATTTAACCGAGTCGGTGGCGGTCCACCAGGTTTTTAAGTTGCCCTTGGCATCAAACAGGCGGCCCTCATCATCAAAGCCATGCGTAATTTCATGGCCAATTGTAGAAGCGGCTACATAGCCATAAGCTACTGCATCATCAACCTCGCTATCCTTAACACCGGGAATAGTGAACTGGGCAGCAGGCAGTGTGATCTCATTATTGGATGGGCTATAGCTGGCATTATAGGTTTGCGGTGTCATGCCCCACTCGGTATGATCAACCGGTTTGCCCAATTTGTTAATGTTCACCGCATAAGCCCAATGCCGGGCACGCATCACATTACCCGCGTACGACTCACGGTCCATCACCAGGGTCGAAAAATCTTTCCATTTGTCCGGATAGCCCACTTTAGGATGTATGGCGTTCAATTTTACGATTGCTTTTTGCTTGGTTTGGGGGCTCATCCAATCTAGCTTGGCAATATGTTCGCGGTAGGCTTGTCTGATGGCTTCTACCATTTCGGTATAACGCAATTTAGCCGTTGCCGGGAAATATTCTTTCACAAACAGCTGACCCAAAGCTTCACCCATCAATCCGTTCTCGGTATCCAGTACGCGTTTCCAACGGGGTAATTGTTCCTTTCGCCCCGATATCACCTTGCCGCTAAAACGGAAACTTTCCTGTTCGGCGGCGGCGTTCAGATAGGGGGCATAAGATGATATCAGTTTCCAGCGGAGGTAAGCTTTCCAATCATCAAGCTGGAATGTTTTCAGCGCGGTATTAACAGCCCTGTAATATTCAGGCTGACCAACTATGACGCTATCCACCGGTTTTAGTTCCAGCGTTTTAAATACAGTGGTCCAGTTGATATTGGGAGTAAGGGCGTTTAATTGCGCAACGGTCATTTTATGATAGTTGCGATATGGATCGCGCAGGTTTTCGAGTTTACGGCTGCTGTCGGCAAAAAATTGCTCTATCTTATAAATACTTTCGGCTCCTTTGGCCGCCTGCTGCTCATCCCAACCACTGATTTTGAGCATAGTTGGCAGGTGATTAGTTTTATAATCGGTACGTACACGGGTAGTGCGGGCATCGGTTTTAAAATAATAGTCGCGGTTGGGTAAACCTAAACCGGTCTGACTAAGCTGCAGCATCATTTTTGAACTATTCTTGGCATCCTGGCTAACCCGGCTGCCAATGAAATTGCGGGTGCCTGTAGTGGTTAATACCGCGGCAGCGTTTAAGATACCGTTAATGTCGATAGCCTGATCTATCAGGTCCAACTGGGCTTTTAAAGGATTGATGCCTTGTTTCTCGATGTTGACAGTATCCAGACCACTATAATAAAAGTCGCCGATTTTTTGGGTAGTGCTTCCTTTGGGCGCATTGGCGGTTAAGGCGTCTTCATTGATCTTTTTTAGCCGGTTGCGGATCTCTTCCTGCACCACATTGCCAATTCCCCAGCTGGAATATGCTGCCGGGATAGGGTTGCGTTTAAGCCAGCCGCCATTGGCATATTTAAAAAAATCGGTACGCGGATCAACGGATTTATCCAGGTTATCATAAACCGGATCGTTTGAAGTTTCGGACTGTTCAATCTGATAAGCACTTAGTGCTAAAAGCGCTATGGAGGCACAACCAAGAAGCGTTGTTTTGTAAAGTTTTATCATATGGGTATAATGTTTACCAACAAATTTAAATAAAAACAAGCTGTTGATTCACTGGTGTTTGTAACAGTGTTGTTGGGGCTTAATTCAGCTTAACGTCATTGCGAGTAAGAGTTTAGCAATCTCTTCGCGTTTATATGTATGCGAGGAGATTGCTTCGTCGTACCTCCTCGCAATGACATGTGTTGTTTATTGCTACCCCTTTAGGGGGCTGGGGGGCTTTTACCAGATCTTCACGCGCTTATCCGGATCAAGCCACATTTTATCGCCTTTTTTAATGTGGAAGGCGTCGTAAAATTCGGGTACATCGGTAAATGGTCCGTTTACACGCATAAAGCCAGGAGCGTGTGGGTTGGTCAGTATCTGGCTGGATAAAGATTCCTGACGATCCTGCCCAAGCCAACCCAGCGCATAACCCAGGAAATAGCGTTGTATAGGAGTTAATCCGTTAATGGTTTTTCCTTCTTTATATTGCTCGGTTTTCTTAAAGGCATCAAGACCAATCACTATACCGCCAAGGTCGGCAATGTTTTCACCCTGTGTGGCTTTACCGTTTACATGCAGGCCATAAATGCTGTAGCCATTAAACTGATTTACCAGCATTTGAGCACGCTGAGTAAACTTTACCGAATCTTGTGGCAGCCACCAGGCTTTTAAATTGCCTTCGGCATCAAACTGCCGGCCTTCATCATCAAAACCGTGAGTCATTTCGTGACCAATGGTGGAGGCTGCTGCATATCCATATATTACCGCGTCGTCAATATCTTCATCCTTGGCACCCGGGATAGTAAATATACCTGCAGGTAATACAATTTCATTATTTGATGGATTGTAATAGGCATTATATGTTTGCGGTGTTATACCCCATTCGGTACGGTCGACCGGTTTGCCCAGCTTGGCAGCGCTGTATTTATGCCACCAGTTATTGGCACGCATTACATTTAAAGCATAGGGGCCACGGTTAATTTCCAGGCTCGAAAAATCTTTCCATTTATCCGGATAGCCTACCTTAGGCATTACTTTGCTCAGTTTATAATATGCTTTTTCTTTAGTTTGCGGACTCATCCAGTCCAGCTTTTCAATGTGTTCCTTAAAAGTAGCACGCATGGTTTCTACCAATTTCACATAACGGTCCTTGGTTTTTTCTGGAAAGTATTCTTTTACAAATATTTGCCCCAGTATTTCGCCCATTACACCGTTTTCGGTATCCAGTACGCGTTTCCAGCGGGGTAGTTGTTCTTTTTTGCCGTTAAGCACGGTGCCGTAGAAGCGGAAAAGCTCCTGGTCAAAGGGTTTACTCAGGTAAGGGCCAAACTCTGACACCAGGTTTTTACGGAGATAGTTTTTCCAGTCGTCTATATTATAGGTATGGAGTGCCTTGCTGAGCGCCCGGTAATATTCTGGCTGACCAACAATAACGGTATCCACATTCTTGTAATCCATTTTTTCAAATGTGGGTTTCCAGTCAACCTCAGGCACCAACTTGTTTAAGCCAGCCAGCGGCATTTTATTATAGTTATGATAGGGATCGCGCAAATCTTCCAGCTTACGGCTGCTATCGGCCAGTGATTTTTCAAGAGCGTAGGTCTGTTTCGTTGCTGCTGTAGCTGCATCGGGTTGCAAGCCAATCAGCTTAAACAGGGTGGGCAGATGCTTTTGCTGATAATCGTTTCGTACAATAATACTATGTGCATCGGTATTAAAATAATAATCACGATCGGGCAAACCAATACCGTCCTGGCCCAATTGCAAAACGATCTTGCCGCTGTTTTTAGCATCCTGACCCGCATAGGTACCCAGGGGTGTAGTAACGCCGATGGTACTCAGGTGTGCAAACTCCTCTATTAATCCTTTAATATCTTTTACCTGGTCAATTTTAGAGAGCTCATCTTTAAGAGGCGATAAACCTTGCTTCTCGATGCCAACGGTATCCATACCGCTGAAATAAAAATCACCAATTTTTTGAGTATTACTGCCTTTAGGAGCATCAGCCTTAAGTGCATCCTCATTTATTTTTTTCATGCGGTTGCGCAATTCCTCTTCCACTACATTCCCTATTCCCCAGGAAGCATACGCCGCTGGTATGGGATTTTTTTTAAGCCATGCACCGTTGGCATACTTAAAAAAATCGTCGCCGGGCTTTACGGTTGTATCCATGTTTTTAAACACGGGATCATTATCGGCATAGGTCTTGGTTTTATCATTACAGGCGGTAAGTGCCAGCAGACCAAAAACAATTGCGATAGCTGCCGGGGGGAATGTTCTTTTGATCATAAATTTTTGAGTGTGTATGTTATAAAATACAACGGATGTATGGAATAATAGAATTTGAAATAGTAAATTAATAAAAAAATACCTGTTTAATAAATGCCTTGAAAAAAACCGGCTAAAGAAACATCAAAATAGTAACAAACTTTCCTTAAAGTATCTAATCTGATATCAATTTTGCCTGATTCTAAACGGGCTATATTGATGTTTGTTTCGGTAAAGAATTTCTCCTGGGTTACCTGATTCTGTCTTCTCAGGTTTTTAATCTGCAGGGCTACTTTTTTTTTAAAGGCTTCGTCGGAATTGTTAAGGTATTCAAAATCAGTAAGTAGCATAGGTAGTGTCGGCTTGGTTTATAAATTGGGTAATTACCCTTATGAAAAAATAAATAACTATAAGTATTTAAAAATGCGTAAAAATATTGATAATAATATATGTCTGAACAGATATTTACTGACGTTTAAGTTAGTGAAAAGTTAAAATTGTGGCAACAAAATTGTTTACTACAACTCGCCCTGCATTTGATCTGTGAAAAAAATTAAAAAATCATCTACCAATGAAAAACTTTTTTTGAATTCTCAGACGCCCAAGTTGAGATTTTTTGTTCTTTGTTTTGGGTTTAATCAATAGTTTAAATTAATTAGGGGAAAGGGAGCTTTGAAAAGAGCTCTCTTTTTTTATGCAATAAATTTGCTATGCGTGCATAGTAATTACTATATTTATTTTTTTAAATATTATGCAATTCGAATTTACAGAAGAACAACTCATGATACGCCAGGCGGCTCGCGATTTTGCACAAACAGAATTAAAGCCGGGAGTGATAGAACGCGACGAGCACCAAAAGTTTCCGGCCGAGCAAATAAAAAAGCTGGGCGAGCTGGGCTTTTTGGGAATGATGGTTTCGCCGCAATACGGAGGGAGTGGTATGGATGCCATATCCTACGTGTTGGTTATGGAGGAACTCTCTAAAGTTGATGCATCGGCATCGGTTGTGGTTTCTGTAAATAACTCGCTGGTTTGCTATGGCCTGGAGAAATATGGTTCTGAAGCGCAAAAACAAAAATACCTGGTGCCTCTGGCTAAAGGTGAAGTGATAGGGGCTTTCTGCCTTTCGGAGCCGGAAGCAGGATCTGATGCAACCTCGCAGCGTACCACCGCCATTGATATGGGCGATTATTACCTGGTTAATGGTACCAAAAATTGGATCACCAACGGAAATTCCGCATCAACTTATATTGTAATGGCCCAAACCGATGCTTCCAAAAAACATCACGGTATCAACGCGCTTATTATAGAGAAGGGCATGGAAGGCTTTACCATAGGTCCGAAGGAAAATAAGATGGGTATACGTGGATCTGATACGCACTCGCTGATGTTTACCGATGTGAAAGTGCCTAAAGAGAATCGTATAGGCGATGAGGGCTTCGGATTTAAATTTGCCATGAGCACACTGGAAGGTGGCCGTATAGGTATTGCCGCACAGGCATTGGGCATAGCATCTGGCGCCCATGAGCTGGCCGTTCAGTATGCCAAAGAACGTAAAGCCTTCGGTAAAACTATAGCCGATTTGCAGGCCATTCAGTTTAAACTGGCCGATATGGCTACCGAGATTGAAGCTGCCCGTTTATTATGCCTTAAGGCAGCCTGGTTAAAAGATCATGGCAAATCATATACACAGGCTGGCTCCATGGCCAAACTTTTTGCATCTGAAGTAGCTATGCGTACTACTGTCGAAGCTGTACAGATACACGGTGGTTATGGCTTTGTGAAAGAATATCATGTAGAGCGCTTGATGCGCGATGCCAAGATTACCCAGATATATGAAGGTACATCCGAAATTCAGCGGATTGTAATTTCTCGCGAAGTTTTGAAATAGTTCATAAAAGACAATTGCTCAGCAGGGGTGTCATGCTGAGCTCCGTCGAAGCATGGTGGGTAGGCCTCTGCGCTCTACCCTTCGACGGGGCTCAGGGTGACACCCTTTTTTGAACGTTACTTATTTGTCATATCTTTTCATTCGCTATAGTCCCCAAAGCTAAATAGTTTTGAAATAGCGGTCTGTTTTTATACTTTTGACAAAGTATATCAACTTAGTAGACTATTTTTAAAAATGAACTATAAATCGATCATCACAGCACTGATACTCGTTTTAACTTTACAGGCATCATTTGCGCAAACCAAACTTAAAACTGGGGTATGGCGCGGTGCCCTTAAAACAAAATCAGGTACAGATATTCCTTTCAATTTTGAGGTAAAAGATAATGCCGGCAAACAAGAATTGTTTGTGATAAACAGTACCGAGCGGCTGAAAGTAACCGATGTTGCTACCAAAGGCGATTCTGTATTTATCCACATGCCTTTGTTTGATTCGGAATTTAAGTTGAAACTGGATGCCGGTACCTTAAAAGGGAACTGGGTAAGACATTTGGGTGAACGTGATGCTTTAATTGAATTTTCGGCAGAGCCAAATACTTCCTGGCGTTTTACTTCAACGCCCGAAAAGCCTGCTTTTGACATCAGCGGGCGTTGGTCGGCCATAATTGGTGAGGGCGAGCGGGCCGATACCACCGTTGGCGAGTTTAAACAAACCGGCAACAAACTTACCGGTACCTTTTTAACCACCACAGGCGATTATCGTTTCCTGGAAGGATCGGTATCGGGCAATCAATTATATCTTTCCTGCTTTGATGGCGGGCATGCTTACACTTTTACCGCCACTGTTAAAGATGCACAAAGCATAACCGATGGCAAATTTGTAAGTGTAGGGTCGGTACAATCGTGGACAGCAGTAAAAGATGCGAATGCTAAACTGCCCGATGCCTATTCGCTTACTGCCCTGAAACCTGGATATAAAAAAATAGATTTCAGTTTTAAAGATATGAACGGCAAAGTGGTTTCTCTTCAGGATGCCCGTTATAAAAACAAAGTGGTTATTGTGCAGATACTGGGTTCATGGTGCCCCAACTGTATGGATGAAACTGCTTACATGGTAAACTACTATAAAAAATTTCAATCAAAAGGGGTAGAGGTTATAGGCCTGGCCTATGAGCGTACCAATGATTTTGAAAAATCAAAAAAAGCTTTGCAGCAAGTGAAAAACAGGTTTAATGTGCCTTATCCTTTGCTGATAACCGGTTACACCAGTAACAAGGTGGAAACGGCTAAGAGTCTGCCCATGCTGGCCAAAGTAGTTGGTTTCCCTACCACCATTATTATTGACAAAAGTGGCGATGTACGCAAAATACATACTGGTTTCAGCGGCCCCGGAACCGGCGAATATTATACCGAGTTTATCAGTGAGTTTGAAAAACTGACGAATGATTTATTGGCTGAGAGGGTAGAGGCCTCTAAGTAAAGCTTTTCTAGTCATTAAATATTAGGGCATGTCACCCTGAGCCTGTCGAAGGGCGCGCGTAGAGGCCTTTGCCCACGAGTCTTCGACAAGCTCAGACTGACAGGCTCTTTCTAATGATTCTCTTCCTCATCAATACCAGTAACCGGCGTCGCACCTGCCGTTTGCCCAACTCCAAAATAATCTTCCAGCTCGCTTAAGGTAGATGAATTGGTGGCGATATCTTTAATGATCACACCCTTTTCCATCAGCAGGATCCTGTCGCATACATCGGTAATGTGATTAAGGTCATGACTGGATACAATGGTGGTAATGCCTTTGCTTTTATTGGCGTCCTTCAGCATGTTTTTCAGTCTAAACTGTGTGCTGGGGTCGATATTGGCAAAAGGTTCATCCAGCATCAATAGTTGCGGGTTTTGCAACAGGCATGATGCCACACCAACCTTGCATTGGTTTCCTTTTGACAGGTCGCGGATGTATTTGCCCCGGCTTAATATCTCTCCATTAAAAAAATCACCTAAAGTAGCCAGCGTTTCATCAACCTGGGCACGATTTTGCTGATGCAGTCCGCCGATAAAATACAGGTACTCTTCTGGTGTAAGGTAGTCTATTAAAAAGCCCTCATCCAGGTACGATGCGGTGTACGTTTTCCAGTTTTCGTGCCCGGCAACCACTTCGCCGTTTGATAGTATTTCACCGCTTTCCGGGCGTATCAAATCCAATATCATGCGGAACAGCGTGGTTTTACCAGCGCCATTATTACCCACCAGACCAACACTTTCGCCTTTGGCTATGGTCAGGTGCGGAATATCAACAACAGTAACGTCGTTATATACTTTTTTTAGGTTTTTTATCTCAATCATATTATTTGTTTCTGAAGCCTTCGGCTATCTGGTATCTTTTAGAGTAATAGTCGGCTTCCAGTTGTTTTATCCAATAATTACGGGTTAGTATAAATAAAGAGGCAATAACTCCCAGAGCTATCAATCCCATATCAGGATGTTTAAAAACCATAAAAGGCAGGTAAACAAGGTATGGCGCCAAAATAAGCGGGAACGACAATAATAATTGTGTTGCGCCAACGCCTTCCCAATTAAATGATGCTCCTTTTGATAAGTCGATGCGTTTAAAATTGCGGTTGGCAAAAAATAATACCATTGTGGTATTGACGCCGATGTTCCATAAATACATTACAAAATGTACTACTACTATCTTCCAGCCAAAATAAGCGTAGGGCGTGGTTAATAAAAAGGCTACGGTTGATACCATGGTAAACAGCAGGTATTTGGCCTTTAAAAAATCAGAAAAACTAATGTTACTTACCAATATACCATCAAAATGCGATGCCTGCCAGCTAAACATGAATTGCCCATAGCTGATAATGAAGATACCTGTCATGAACATGCCCACAAAAATGTACCAATTTTGGCCATATAAATGGTTGGTATAAAATATAAGCCCGTAAAACATAAAGAACAAGCCCATAACCAGGGCCGAACGCGGTCGCTTATTACGGAGTATCAGTTTTATTTCGTTTGCGGCCAGGTCGCCAACAGCGCCAAAGCGTGCCAGCACCGGAATATCAGTACTGCTTTTATATATTTTTACTTTATGCGCGGTAAGTTCTTCCAGGTACATGTTTTGTTTCAGGTACAGGAAATTAAAATAGTACATCACAACGCCTAATACTAATGGTACAATGGCCAGAGCCGGAATAGCAACCAGGCGACCAAAAAAAGCATAAGATATATCGTGCAGGGAATATAAGTGCCATTTAAAATCGCAGGAGGTGATTAATATCAATACAACTGCAGAAACCAGGAAAACCCAACCGTTTAAGTTCGATTTTCTTTTGATGTATAGTGCCAGGTAATTATTAAAAACGGTGAGCCCGGCAATAGCTATGATAAAAGCAAGCGCGGTAACAAAACCAGAATCGGGAGCAATGATCTTGAATATAAATGGCAGAAACAATACAAAAGGCCACAGGTTAAATACCGAAAAGACGGCGGTCAGCGCCAGGTACCTTACCAGGGTGTTTCTTTTGATGGGGAGGTGCAGATAGGGTTGTACCCTTAAGGTAGGCAATTCCTGTAGCTGCAGCCGCATCAGCAAATCAAACAAAAAATAGATGAGCAGGATGCCGCAAAATGATTTAACCAGGTCGTCATTGGCAAATATTTCTCCGAGAAGCTTGTCTAAAAAAATGCCTACAAATAATACATTTAAAAATAAATAGAGAATGAGCAGCGCCATGACCACACGTATAGCAACGCTTTTACCTGTGTTTTTTGATCGCCAGAAAGCTTTTAATTCGTGCCTGATGAAAGTAGATACCATGGGCTGTTTAAAGTATTAGGTTAAGTAAGGGCTCAATATACAAAATAAGAAACAAGATAGGAGAGCCAGGATATAAGAATCAAGAGTCGGGAGACAAGAATGAAACAACGCCAGGAAATTAGCGGAGTAGATAAATTGCTTTAAAATATTAGTTGTAAGTGCATTAAACCAATATAAAAGAATTAGTCTATCAATTAAACAACAACTCATCTTTAACCCATGAAAACAGCAATTCTGATCCCGATATTGATTGTCGGCTCGGTTTATCATGCCTTTGCCCAGCAAAATGG
The DNA here is from genome assembly GCF_011089895.1 of Mucilaginibacter inviolabilis. Taxonomy (NCBI): domain Bacteria; kingdom Pseudomonadati; phylum Bacteroidota; class Sphingobacteriia; order Sphingobacteriales; family Sphingobacteriaceae; genus Mucilaginibacter; species Mucilaginibacter inviolabilis. The sequence continues at coordinate 251,948 of NZ_JAANAT010000005.1, read as the reverse complement.
CAAAACCAAACATATGACCATCTCTATTATGGAAACATACTCCGGGCGTGGGCACGCTCCCAATATGTTTATTACCCGGGATGATACGGCACAGGTTCAAAAATACGTAGAGTTTAATCTTCGCGCTAAAGCAAGCGAACAGGAGGCTGCCCATGAAAACCAGATCATGCAGCTATTGGAACCCTATTATGTTGATGGTTGGAAATTGATTACTACTTCCAGTGCAAAAATTCTGGGTGATGAAAATGTATCCCGGTTTTTCTTTACAAAAAAGGAATAAAGAATAGAGGCAAGATGTTAAAGTCAAGAATCAAGGGGGTGAAAATAAATGCGATTAACTTTTTCTCCTGTCCTGATTCTTGACTCTTATAGTCTTGAGTCTCTAAGCTAATATTTATACCTGTCGCCCCAGAGTTTTCTAAGTTTCTCTTTTGATTCGTTTTCTTTGGCATTATTGCCAGGCTGATAGATCTGGGTGCCGCGGAGGGCATCGGGTAAAAAATCCAGATCGGTAAAATTGCCTTCGTAGCTGTGGGCGTATTTATAATCCTTGCCATAGCCTATATTCTTCATGAGCTTGGTTGGCGCGTTTCGCAGATGCAGTGGCACGGGCAGATCGCCGGTTTGGCGTACCAATGCTATCGCCGCACCAATGGCAGTTGTGGCCGAATTACTTTTGGCTGAAGTAGCCAGGTAAATAGCCGTTTGTGATAATATCAGCTGCGACTCGGGCATACCTATCTTGTTAACCGCCTCAAAACAACTTTGGGCCAGTAAAAGAGCATTGGGATTGGCATTGCCAATATCTTCGGATGCCAGTATCAACATGCGCCTGGCAATAAATAAAGGATCTTCGCCGCCAACGATCATACGGGCCAGCCAGTACACGGCGCCATTTGGATCGGAACCCCGCATGGATTTGATAAAGGCCGAAATAATATCATAGTGCTGTTCGCCGGTTTTATCATACAGGGCCATGTTTTGCTGTACATGTTCCAGCACTACCTCGTTGGTTAAAACTATTTCGGGTGTATCAAAAGCATTGATCAGCAGCTCGAATATATTGAGCAGCTTACGGGCATCACCGCCGGAAAGGCGGAGCAACGCTTCATGCTCTTGGATAACGATCTTTTTATCTTTCAATATCACATCTTCCTTCATGGCCTTGTCAAGCAGGTTGAGCAGGTCCTCCTTGGCCAGCGGCTGCAGTATATATACCTGGCAACGCGATAGTAAAGCCGAGATCACCTCGAACGATGGGTTTTCGGTAGTGGCGCCAATGAGGGTTACTATGCCGCGTTCCACCGCACCCAATAACGAGTCCTGCTGCGATTTGGAGAAACGGTGGATCTCATCAATAAATAATATGGGTAATGTTTCGCCAAGATCTTTAAGCTGTGACGCTTTTTCGATTACTTCCCGAACATCTTTTACCCCCGAGTTAATAGCGCTCAGGGAGAAGAACGGCCGGTATAGCGACTGCGAAATAATATAAGCTAAAGTAGTTTTACCAACCCCCGGTGGCCCCCAGAATAACATGGATGGCAGCGAGCCCGATTCAATGGCTTTACGTAAAACCGCGCCCGGCCCTACAAGATGTTTTTGCCCCACATAATCGTCGAGCGATCCCGGGCGCATACGTTCGGCTAAAGGCGGCAGATTGTTCATAAAGGTAAAATTCAGAAAACTAAACGCTAAATCCTAAAAAAATTAGTAATTTAATCGACGCTAGTATCAACTCTATGTCATTGCGAGCGCAGCGTGGCAATCTCATCCCAAGCATAGGCTCGCGAGGAGATTGCTTCGTCGTTCCTCCTCGCAATGACATATTGGTTAATATCATTCACAACAAACCTATGTTAAAACAGTTCAACCATTCCAACTACCATTCTATTTGCGATAAGCTTGCCGAGGATGATGCCGACCTGGCCAATATCATCAAGGCACACGGTTACCCACCTCTATGGTCAAGGCCTAATACATTTGAAACTTTGGTGCACATTATCCTGGAGCAGCAGGTTTCGCTGGCCTCTGCTTTATCGGCATTGAATAAATTACGGGAATACATACAGGAGATCACCCCGGCAAGGGTATTGCTGCTCACGGATGAGGAATTTAAAGCCTGTTATTTCAGTCGGCAGAAAACCACGTATACCAAATACCTGGCTGAAGCTATCCTGAGCGGACAAATCAACCTAACCGAATTGGAACAATTGTCCGATGATGTGATCCGTGCCAAACTCACAGCCCTTAAAGGCATTGGCAATTGGACCGCCGATGTATACCTGATGTTTGTACTACAACATGCCGATATTTTCCCCATAGGTGATCTGGCCGCTGTGAATGCGCTGAAAAGAGTAAAATCGTTACCCAAAGAAACCACCCGCGAGGATGTGATAGCTATAGCCGAACAATGGGCGCCATACCGTACGGTGGCGAGTATGTTGTTGTGGCATTATTATCTGTCAGCGCCGAAGCCCCCTAACCCCCTAAAGGGGAATGAATAAAAAAGGTTACCCCCAGCTACTATAACAAACGCGTCATTGCGAGGTACGAAGCAATCTCTATGCTATGCAGAGCAAACTTTTATGGTCGACTTGCTTGTGTAGAGATTGCTTCGTACCTCGCAATGACGCGTTGAGATAAATAAAAAACGCGCAGACCAAAGGCCCGCGCGTTAAATGAGATTTTCAAAAGTTCCCCCTTTAGGGGGGTAGGGGGCTTACACGTTAAACAATCCGTTCCGTTCCTGCTCCTGGTAGTTTTGTACGGTTTCGATGGCGTTATCTATCACATCGCTCAGGGCAGTAATAAAAGTGCCGGGTTTGGCCAGACTCATGGCGTGTTTTATAGCATCCACTTCTTTGGGTACTACCTCTACAGGTTTGTTCACATCAACAGATTCGATACCTTCCTTAAGTAAACCAATGATGTTTTCGGCAGTACGACCGCGCAAGTGTTTTTCCTGGCGCAGGATGATATAATCAAACATTTCGGCCGATATTTTGCCCAACTCGCGGATGTCGTCATCGCGCCGGTCGCCGGTTCCGGCTATGATACCTATCTTAAGAGGTGAATCGATATGTTTTAAAAACTCTTTGATTCCATTATAGCCATCAGGATTATGCGCAAAGTCGATCATGAAGCGGAAGTCTCTAAACTCAAAGATGTTCATCCTGCCCGGTGTTTGCGCAGCTGATGGGATAAAGGTTTCCAGCGACATTTTGATGTCTTCAGTCTTAAAGCCCCATAAGAATGCGGCAAGTGTGGCTGCCAGCACGTTCTCGATCATGAAAGGAACGGTACCACCAAAGGTGAGCGGGATCAATATGGTGCGCTGCACGCGGATTTTCCAATCACCTTTTTGAATGGTGATGAACCCGTTTTCGCAGATGGCAGCTATGCCGCCTTTACGGCAATGCGATTTAATGATAGGATTGTTCTCATTCAAGCTGAAATAAGCAATGTTGCAATCGGCTTTATTGCCAATGCGTACACAATGCTCGTTATCGGCATTCAAGATACCCCAGCCATCTTTTTTTACCGAGTTCAACACCACGCTTTTTACGCGTGCCAGGTCGTCCAGCGAATGGATATCGGCCAGTCCCAGGTGATCTTCCTGGATGTTGGTTACCACACCTATATCGCAAAAGCCAAAACCCAGACCCGATCGCAGGATACCGCCACGGGCGGTTTCCAGAACGGCAAAGTCAACCGTAGGGTCGCGTAATATAAACTCGCTGCTTACCGGGCCGGTAGTATCACCCTTCAGCATCATGTTATTCTGTACGTAGATACCGTCTGATGTAGTAAAGCCTACCCGGTGACCGTTATTTTTTACAATATGGGCTATCAGACGTGTAGTAGTAGTTTTACCATTGGTACCGGTAACAGCAATAATGGGTATCCGCGCCGATTTACCGGTAGGATAAAGCATATCTAATACATGACCGGCCACATTGCGCGGCAGACCTTCGCTTGGGGCAATATGCATCCGGAAACCCGGCGCAGCATTTACTTCCAGCACCACACCGCCGTTTTCAGTAAGCGGCTCAGTCAGGTTTTCGGCCATGATATCGATACCACATATATCCAGCCCAATAATTTTGGAGATGCGCTCGCAGATAAAAATATTTTGCGGGTGCACATGGTCGGTCACGTCAACAGAAGTACCACCGGTGCTCAGATTAGCGGTTGATTTGACGAATACCTTTTCGCCTTTGGCCGGTACGGTTTCCAGCGTGTAGCCTTTTTTCTCCAGCAGATCGAGCGTATCGCGATCAATATCTATCAATGTTAAAACTTTCTCATGTCCGTAGCCACGGCGTGGGTCGGCATTTTCTTTGTCGATAAGCTCCTGTATGGTCAAACTGCCATCGCCGATAATATGGGCCGGATCGCGCAGGGCGGCGGCAACCATTTTATTATCGATCACCAGTACGCGGAAATCATAACCGGTAACAAAGCGCTCCACAATTACTTTGTATGATATTTTGGCAGCATGCTGGTACGCGGCAAGGGCCTCTTCTTCGGTTTTAATGTTGATAGATATGCCGCGCCCGTGGTTGCCGTTAAGTGGTTTAAATACCAAAGGGAATCCTATCTTGCGGATAGCTTCGGCCACACCCTCTATAGAAGATATGGTAATGCCTTTAGCAACCGGGATGGCCTGTTCCTGCAACATGCGCTTGGTTTCGTCTTTATTGCTGGCAATGTCAACAGCTATGCTGCTGGTTTTTTCGGTCATGGTAGCCCGGAAGCGTACCTGGTTTTTGCCGTAACCTAATTGTACCAGGGATTGATTGTTGAGCCTGATCCAGGGGATATCGCGGGCAATGGCTTCTTCTACAATAGAGCCGGTACTCGGACCCAGGCGCGTGTTTTCCCGTATCTCGCGCATTTGCTGTATATCAGCCTCCAATTGCAGGGTATAATCCTCGCCTGCAATTAAAGCCTCGGCTATGCGCACGGCAGATTCTGCGGCAAAAACACCCACTTTTTCTTCCAGGTAGGCAAACACTACATTATATACGCCTTTGGTTTTGGTTTCGCGGGTGCGGCCAAAGCCGGTATCCATGCCCGCCAGGGTTTGTATCTCCAGGGCGATGTGCTCTATCACGTGCCCCATCCAGGTTCCTGCTATTACCCGCTGAAAAAATCCACCGGGTACGCCAGGCGAACAACGGTGGCTGTACAGGCTGGGCAACAGCTTTTCGAGGCGGTCATAAAACCCCTCAATTTCATTGGTGGGTTGGTGCTCCATCTCCTGCAGGTCAAGCCGCATTTGTATTAATTTTTTACGACGGATGCTCCAGATGTTTGGTCCGCGTAACACTTGTATATTCTCGATCTTCATACCTTGGTTACAAAAATTTTAGCCGGCTTAATTTCTTTAAAACTATAAAACTTAATAGTGTAAATAAAACTTTTGAAGGTAAAAAGCATTAAATGTTCACAACAGTCTGCGTTTGTGCGGGTTTTTATCTTAATTTGTATTTAAAACCGGTTGATTAGGTGAAAAAGTTGACGGAGTAAATGGTTATTTATGGGATATTGCCCAATTTAGGCTAACTCGGTCGGCCTGAAATAGCCTGATCAGCCCCTTCAACTAAATATTAAGAACTATGACTGTCCCGAAAGGAAAACTAATCATTATAGGCGGTGCTGTTGATATGGGGAGTAACGTGACCATCCAGGAGCATATTTTGCAGCCCGATTATATTAAATTTTTTGAACAGGGAATTTTAAAGCGAATTATTACCGAATCTGATAAGCACGAAGGTTCATTAATTGAAGTAATAACCACGGCCTCGCAGATCCCCGAGCTGGTTGGCGACGAATATGTGAAAGCTTTTGGGCAGCTCCATGTAACTAATGTAAACGTATTACATATTAAAAGCCGGGAAGATGCAGCCAACCCGGAATATCTCGACAGGATCCGCAAGGCCGATGTGGTGATGTTTAGCGGGGGCGATCAATTAAGATTGACAGCCATTTTTGGCGGCACCGAATTTTTACAGATACTGAAGCAGCGCTATCAAAACGAAAATTTTGTCATCGCTGGTACATCGGCAGGAGCGGCTGCCGCTTCCACGCATATGATATACCGGGGGCAAAGCAACGAAGCCCTGATCAAAGGCGAAGTGCAGATCACTGCCGGTTTGGGTTTTATCGACTCGGTTATTGTAGATACCCACTTTGTGCAGCGTGGCCGTATTGGCCGGTTAATGTACGCGGTGGCCACCAACCCGGGTATTTTGGGTATTGGTTTGGGCGAAGATACCGGCCTGCTGATCACCGAAGGTAATATGATGGAGGCTATTGGCTCGGGATTAATTATCCTGGTAGATGGTCGTAATATTGTAGCCACTAATATTTATGATGTGGAGATGGGATCGCCGGTATCTATTGATAATTTGAAAGTACACGTGATGTCTATATTTGATATATACGATCTTGCCCAGCACCGTTTAATTATCAAAAAAACACTTAAAGTAGAAGAAGGCGTTTTTATACAAGCGCCGGATAGCGATTTGTTACAATAAAAAGCAATTATTTAAGTATATTATAATTAGGGCCTGCGCGATTCCCCTCTTGAGAGGGGGAGGGGTGTGTTCTTCACTTAAAACTAACACACCCCGCCACAACACAAAAACCACGCGCCCCCTCTCAAGAGGGGAGCAGAAAAGGCATGTAATCTTATTATAACCTAAGCTTTATTATACCGGTTTCGGTGGATTTATTATATAATTGAACCTACTATGAAAATCATTATACACGGCGGTTTCTTTAGTGAATCGCGAACCAACCAGGAAGTAAAGCAGGCCAAGCAACAGGCTTTAAAAGAAATAGTAGAGGCCGGTCATAAATACCTGCAAACGCATAACGCGCTGGAAACGGTGGTGTACACGGTTAGGCTGCTGGAAGATTGCGACCTGTTTAACGCCGGTACCGGTTCGCAAATACAAAGCGATGGCAGGATTAGATTAAGCGCCTCTTTGATGGATGGTAAAACGCAGCGTTTTTCGGGCGTGATCAATATTGAGGATGTTAAAAACCCTATTTGTATAGCCGAGAAGCTGATGGCTTATGACGACCGGGTGCTGAGCGGTAAAGGGGCGCGTGATTTTGCCACCGAAAATGGTATAGGTTATTATAATCCCGAAACACCGCAACGCAGGCAGGAGTACGAGCAAAAACTACGCGACTCTATCCGCCTGGGTACCGTAGGCTGTGTGGCGTTGGATATTTATGGCGACCTGGCAGCAGCTACCTCAACCGGTGGCAAAGGTTTTGAGATTCCCGGGCGCGTGAGCGATTCGGCCACTACTGCCGGTAATTATGCCAATGCATATGCAGGTATATCCTGTACCGGCGTGGGTGAGGATATTGTAAGCGGTTCTGTTGCATCAAAAATTGTTACCCGGGTTACCGATGGTATGCCTATATCTGTAGCAGCTCATAAATCATTGGATGAATTAAAACCCTTTGACGGTTTTGCGGGCATCATCGGAATATCATCCGACGGTCATATTTATCATGCCGATACCCATCCCTACATGGTTTGGGCCCTGCATGACGGCGATGTAGAGGTTTTTGAATAAAGCAACTGTTTAAAACGGAGATTATTCATTGCCGGTGACTTTAGTCAACGGTAAAAAGAAACTGTTAAGACGGGCTTCAGCCCAATTATCTAAGCGGTATTTTGGCTAAAGCCATTTGTTTCTCCGTCACCATTCCGTTGACTAAAGTCAACGGCAATGATTTTTACATGATAGATAAATAATCTGAATCAAACTCAAATGGCTTTTTTTGAATAAAAATTAAAATAATTAATTATAACATTAGTTAATTTACTACGTTTAAGTAGCTACGTGTAGCATTTACCCCACCCCAGGTATTGCATAACTGTAATATTATATTATTATATTTGTTTGCTAATTAATTTAATTAAGCCCGTTAAAAAGATTAAATGAGAATCATTTTACTTGTATTCTTATGTTCACTTAGCCTTTCTGCATCTGCACAGTGGTATAAGTACAACCCTTTCAGAAAGCATGAACGCTATCCGCAGATTGCGCTTTTGAAGGATCACTCCATCAAAAGATTACCCGTTGCACAGATTACAAAACCCAAAATCATGTATGCTCAAATAGAGCGTACTCCGTATGCCCTTTTCCTGATGGAGGCGTCGGTAATGAAAACAGCACAGCATAATATGCGTTTCCGGGTTTATAATTCGGCCAGCTATAATTTCAGCGATCTGGCTCAAATGTATCTGAAACAGAACAGGCTGTCAGAGGCTAAATGGTATTTGCTGCAAAGTTTGCAGATATCGCGCCAGCAAAATGATAGCCGGCATACCATCACTAACCTCATTAACCTGGCCGCGGTAAAAACCGGCTATGGCGATTTTCCGCAAGCTAAACAGGACCTGATAGAAGCCCGTACCCTGGCCAGTTCATTAGGCCTTACCATGGATGTAGCCGCAGTTGATAAACAAATGCGTTACCTGGAAGAGAACAAAACCCGCCTGAAAACCGAGATTCGTTACGCCGAAACGACTGATAGTGACGGCAATTCAGCTATAAAGTAAAAATTTTATGTAACAATAGCGTAAAATGCTGGTAGTTATATACTACAAGCAAAACATTATCGTATAATTGTTATTGTAATTAAGAGACAGTATTTCACTGTCTCTTTTTATTTACATTAGCAAATTAATAAAAGGCACAAGTATTGATGTTTTACACAAACCCCGACTTAACTACAGTAAAAGATATGTTTAAGAAAGTATATTTAGTATTGCTATTGGCTGCCGCACTTGCTTGTAAAGCGTCGCCGTCAAAACCAATAAAAGTCCCAGGCTCAACCGATTTGCAACCCGACGAACAGCAAAGCGTTGTTTGTAAGCAGATCACTTCACTGATATTGAATCACAACTACAAAAAGGTTGACCTGAATGATTCTATTTCAACCGTGGTTTTTGATCGTTACATTAAACTGTTGGACGAAAACCACAGCTATTTTTTAGCATCTGATATCAAAGATTTTGAAAAATATAAAACCGTTTTAGACGACGATCTGAAAAGCGGGAATTTGAATAATGCGTTTTATATATTCAACGTATTTCAAAAAAGGTATCTGGAGCATGTAAACTATTCTTTGGCGCAGATCAATTCAAACTTTGATTTCAATAAAGATGAAAACTTTGTTTATGATCGTGATAAACTGCCATGGCCGGCTACACAGGCTGATATGGACGCCATGTGGACACAACGTGTAAAATACGATCTGTTGAATTTAAAATTGGCCAACAGCGATATGGCTAAAAATAAGGAAACGCTTAAAAAACGTTACCAGAATTTATTAACGCAGGCCAATAAGCTATCCAACCAAGATGTTTTCCAGTACTTTATGGATGCCTTTACCGAGGCTATTGATCCGCACACTAATTACTTTAATCCATCAAATGCGGCCAACTTTAATATCGAAATGTCGCGCCAGTTGGAAGGTATCGGCGCTTCGCTGCTTACCGAAAACGAATATGTGACTATAAAAACAGTAGTTCCGGGTGGTCCGGCAGATAAAAGCCACCAGGTTAACATCAACGACCGTATAGTAGGTGTGGCCCAGGGCAAAACCGGCGAATTCCAGAATATCATAGGCTGGAGGGTTGATAATGCTATTGCCATCATCCGCGGATCAAAAGGTACCGTAGTTAAATTGGAAATATTACCAGCAGGTGCAGGTGCCGGCAGCAAACCAAAAATTGTTGAACTGGTACGTGAAAAGATCATCCTGAAAGATCAATCGGCCAAAAAAGAGATCCGTACTTATAACAGCAATGGTAAAGCGGTTAAAATAGGGGTGATATCTATCCCGGCTTTCTATATCGACTTTAACGATTATAAAGCAGGTAACCCGAATTACAAAAGCACCACCCACGATGTTAAGCTGATACTGGACACCCTGAAACAACAAAATGTAGACGGTGTGATCATTGACCTGCGCGAAAATGGCGGTGGATCTTTAATGGAAGCCATTGAGCTTACCGGTTTATTCGTTAAAACCGGTCCGGTAGTACAGGTTAAAGATACCCAGGGTCAGATAGAGGTAGATAAAGATGATGATCCTGCAATAGCCTATTCAGGTCCGTTGAGTATCCTGGTTGATCGTTTCAGTGCATCAGCATCCGAAATATTTGCCGGGGCGATACAGGATTATGGTCGTGGTATTATCATGGGTTCACAAACTTATGGTAAAGGATCGGTTCAAAGCGCTATTGATCTGGACAGGGTTTTAGGTTCGCCGATACGTGATAAAATTAACCAGCTGGCAGGCGCCGCAACTGGAGGGAAGAAACCAATATCAACCGGCAGCCAAAGCACTTACGGACAGCTTAACCTTACTATTGCCAAGTTTTACCGCATCAGTGGTAATTCAACACAGCATAAAGGGGTAACACCGGATATTTCATTCCCATCATTAATTCCGCTGGATAAATATGGTGAGGATACCGAGCCTTCGGCTATGCCATTTGATATCATCGCTAAAACTGATTATACCAAAGTAGGCAACTTTAATACGGTTTTACCGCAGCTGCAGAAACTGCATGATCAGCGTATGGCTACCAGCGATAGCTATAAATATATGCTGGAAGATATTGCCGATTTCAAAAAACATGATGCCGAAGACAGCGTAACCCTGAACGAAGCCGCCCTAAAGAAACAACGCGATGCCGACGAAAAGAAAGCATTTGAACGTAATAACCTGCGTAGGATAGCTTTCGGTTTACCGGCCCTTAAAAAAGGACAAACCAAACCCAAAGATGAGGATCTGGATTTTGTAAAAAAAGAAGCCGGCCAGATCATGACCGACTACATTAGCCTGGAGCCCAAACTAACCAGCACCGGGATGAAACCATAAGCCTCAAAGGCTGAATGCACAAATTTCAAATGTGCAGATATGCAAATGATCAGAAAAGCAGGCAATAAAAAAATCTGCACATCTCAAATTTGCACATCTGCACATTTTTTTTGAACTAACCGCCGTCCGGTTTTTACTTTCAATTGTTGAGGTGACATTATCTGTGGATGATTATATTTGGCCATAGACGATCATAAATCATACATAATGGTAGTTATCAAAAGGATACAATCAAATTATAGTCTGATACTCCGGGCTAAAATATTTTTCTTTTTTAAGAAAAGTATCTGGCGGTATTTATTGGGAATGTTGCTGCTTGCCTGGGTTTGTCCGTTAAATCAATTGGGTGTTATTATTTCGGCATTGGTTTATTTCCTGGTCTTTATTGTCGTGATCCTGATCCCTGTATACCATTTTAGTTCAAAGATGATGGCAAAAAGGAGTTCCTTTGACGCCGATGTTGAATTTAATGAGCAAAATATCATCATCAAACATCGAAATAAAGATCTATCGGAGGTAAAAGAATGGAAGGCATGGGTAAAGCAAATAGATATCAGGAGCAGTGCTGTTTTTATTGTGGTGAACCAGCCGTACCGCTTTGTGATCATATTTCAAAAAGATAAGCTATCTGCAGATGAATTGCAGTTCTTTAGCAAGGTTAGGGATGAACTATCGCGCTAAAGGGCAACGGGCTGTGCAATGCGCATTAATACATACCGCCGGATGATTGATTGTTTTTACAGATTCTGCTGTGATTAATTCATCAAATCAAAAGTTCCCCCCTTTAGGGGGTTAGGGGGCAAACCAATTGGCTCTCCGTGGGTTATGTTAACACCATGGCTAAAAAACCATTATTGGAGTTTACCGACAGGGGGATTTATTGCACCCGGGGCAAGTTTTATATTGATCCCTGGCAGCCTGTTCATGATGCTGTGATCACCCATGCACATGCCGATCATGCTTACCCGGGGCACAAACATTATCTGGCGCATCATCTGTCAAGGGAAGTATTGCTTTATCGCCTTGGCGAAATTCGGCTGCAAACCGTGGAGTATGGCGAAACAGTGATGAAAAACGGCGTATCCATTTCGCTATATCCGGCAGGGCATGTAATCGGTTCGGCACAGATCAGGGTGGAGTACCAGGGCGAGGTTTGGGTAGTATCCGGCGATTATAAGGTAGAGGATGATGGTATTTCAACCCCGTTTGAACCCGTAAAATGTCACCACTTTATTTCGGAATGTACCTTTGGTATGCCGGTTTACACCTGGAAGCCCCAAGTGCAGATATTTGACGACATCAATAACTGGTGGCGCGATAACCTGCACAATAATATGGCTACGGTTTTGGTAGGCTATTCCTTAGGCAAAGCCCAGCGCATACTGCAAAATCTCGATCTGTTTAACGGCAAGGTGTACACCCATGGCGTTATTGAAAATACCAACGAGGCTTTGCGCCGTAACGGTGTACTATTAAATCCAACGGAAAGAATTACCCCCGACTCTGCTAAAGAAGAAGTACGAAAAGGGATCATCCTGGCGCCGCCATCATCGGTAGGAACGCCCTGGATGAGCAAATTTCAGCCTTATAGCTTTGGCTATTGCTCGGGCTGGATGGCTATTCGCGGAGCCAAACGCCGGCGGGCGGCCGACCGTGGTTTTGTACTCTCTGATCATGCCGATTGGAACGGACTCATCAGTGCCATTGATGCCACCGGCTGCGAAAGCGTTTACCTTACCCATGGCTATACTGCCACGTTTTCAAGATATTTAAATGAGATAGGTTTTGATGCCCACGAGGTGCATACCTTGTATGGAGATGATGAGGAGGCTTCACTTCAGTCTCCTCCGGAGGAAAAGCAAGAAGACCAGGATAAAAATGAAAGTAATGTCCTCTCCTTTGGAGAAGATTTAGGTGAGACTGGAGGGGCAGTTTCATGAAAGCCTTTGCCCAACTTTTCCTGTCGTTAGACGAAACCAACAAGACCAACGAAAAGGTCAGGGTACTGAAAGACTATTTTAACACTGTACCCGATAACGATAAAATGCATATGCTAGCCCTGTTCACCGGGCGTAAACCCAAACGGCAGATCAATTCTACCCTGGTGCGTACCTGGGCTATCGAGGCATCTCATATACCCGCCTGGTTGTTTGAAGAAAGCTATCATGTGGTGGGCGATCTGGCCGAAACCATGGCGCTGCTGATGCCCGAAACCGCCAGTAGCAGCAATAAAACCCTTACCGAATGGATAGCCGAAATTAACGCGCTGAATGATAAAACCGAAGCCGAAAAAAAGCTGTGGCTACTGGATTCATGGGCCATGCTCGATAGCCAGGAACGGTTTGTATTTAATAAACTGCTTACCGGCAGCTTTAGGGTAGGGGTATCTCAAAACCTGGTGATCAAAGCGCTGGCAGATATTTCTGGGTTGGCAGCTACCGTGCTTACCCACCGCATTATGGGGAGCTGGCAGCCCGAAACTTATCAGTATGCCCAATTGATGGACGAGCAGGATAGTAACGAAAATACATCGAGGCCCTATCCGTTTTTCCTGGCCTATCCCATACAGGAAACCTCCGAGAAACAAAAAACTCCCGCCGAAGTAGGCGCCGCACTTGGCGATGCTGCTGATTGGCAGGCCGAATGGAAGTGGGATGGCATACGCGCTCAGCTCATCAAACGAGGCGGCGAAATATTTATCTGGAGCAGGGGCGAAGACCTGGCTACCGAAAAGTTTCCGGAGCTGCACCCTTTTTTAAATGCCCTGCCCGATGGTACCGTGATTGACGGCGAGATACTGAGCTTTCAAAACGGCTTACCCATGCCTTTTAATGTACTGCAAACCCGAATCGGGCGTAAAAATTTAAGTAAGAAAATACTGGAAGAAAGCCCTGTCGCCCTGATCGCTTATGATTGTTTGGAATATGCGGGCGAAGATATCCGTTATAAAACCCAAACAGAACGACGGGCCATACTGGAGCAATTACAGGCAGCAACGCCCTATCCGGAAGTGTTCCGGATATCGGCATTGATTAAGTTTGATACCTGGGATGAGCTTGGGCTGATCAGGGAGCAATCGCGCGCTATGATAGCCGAAGGTATTATGCTGAAGCGCAAAAGCGCCACCTACCAGGTGGGGCGCCGCCGGGGCGACTGGTGGAAATGGAAGATCGATCCGCTGTCGGTCGATGCGGTGATGATATACGCCCAAAAAGGCCACGGTCGCAGGGCCGACCTGTACACCGATTATACCTTTGCCGTTTGGGATGGCGATAAACTGGTGCCTTTTGCCAAAGCGTATTCGGGCTTAACTGATGCAGAGATCAATAAGGTTGATTATTTCATCAAACGCAACACCATCGAAAAATTTGGCCCGGTGCGTACCGTAAAGCCCGAACTAGTGTTTGAGATAGGCTTTGAAGGTATTAACCGGTCAAGCCGGCATAAATCGGGCATCGCCCTGCGTTTTCCGCGTATACTGCGGTGGCGACATGATAAACCTAAAGAAGAGGCCGATACTTTGGAGAATTTAAAGGCTTTGCTGGGCGATTGATAATTTAATACTGCTTCACCTGATTAATTTATTTACTTTGCTGTACAAATTATAAACCGCACACGGATGATCATTATTAATAACTATAACGAATTTGAGGAGCAATTAGGTAAAGATTTAGGGGTATCTGAATGGCATACCATCACCCAGGAACAGATCAATAAATTTGCCGATGCGACGCTTGATCATCAGTGGATCCATACCGATCCGGAAAAAGCTAAAACCGAAAGCCCTTTTAAAACAACCATCGCTCATGGTTATTTGACCTTGTCGCTCATCCCTTATTTGTGGAAACAGGTGGCCGATATCCGCAATCTTAAAATGGAGATCAACTACGGTATCGAAAACCTGCGTTTTGCTCAGCCAGTGTTGGTAAATGACAAAGTACGACTGAAAGTGAAACTCTCCAGCCTGATTAACTTACGCGGCGTTACCAAAACCACCATGACCATCGAACTGGAAATTGAAGGTCAAAAGAAACCCGCCTTTGCCGGTGATGTGGTTTTTCTGTATCATTTTATTGATTAGTAGCCCCACCCAACCCTCCCCTGAAGGGGAGGGCTTTAAATAGCCAAAGTGATTTTAAAAGTCTCCCCCTTTAGGGGGAGATTTAGAGGGGGCTTATATAATCCCAATGCCATAAAAAGGCGCTCATAAACCCGGGCAGCAACCCTATCATTACATTTGTGTTTATCATCATTATGGACACAAAGAAAATCCGTTTAAGCGTGCTCGACCAGTCGCCGATAAGAAAAGGCGCCACTGCCGAGCAGGCCGTAAAAGAAACCATCCAATTAGCAAAATATACCGAACAGCTGGGCTACACCCGTTACTGGGTTTCCGAGCACCATAACACCGGCATCCTGGCCGGTTCAACACCCGAAGTACTCATCGCTTACCTGGCCTCGCAAACCCAGCGTATGCGTATTGGCTCGGGAGGTATCATGATGCCTAATCACAGTACCCTTAAAGTTGCCGAAAACTTCAGGATGCTCGAAGCGCTTTTTCCGGGCCGTATCGACCTGGGCATGGGCCGTGCACCGGGTACCGATCGTATTACAGCGTCGGTGCTTAATCCTTCAAACCAATTCAGGGAAGATGATTTTGTAGAACAGCTGACCGATCTGAACAATTATTTTCACGATACCTATGAACCCGGCACCATACAGGCTCGCATCAGGGCTATCCCACAGGTGAAAACCGTGCCCGATAAATGGCTGTTAAGTTCAAGCGGACAAAGCGGGTTGTTTGCCGCGCATTTTGGTATGGGCTTTTCTTTTGCGCATTTTATAAACCCAAGCGGCGGTCCGCTCAATGTGAAGCTGTACCGCGAACGTTTTCAACCGTCGGATGATCTGGCTCAGCCGGAGGTAAACGTTGCCATATTTGTTTTTTGCTCAGAAGATGAGGAGAAAATAAAGCAGCACCGGGCCGTGATGGATCACCGGTTTTTGCAGTTTGAAAAAGGCGGTCCCATTGTTCCGCTGAGTTATGCCGATGTGAAAGACGAGGTATATACCCCAAGCGAACTGGAACGCATCAGGCAGAACAGCTACCGCGTAATTACCGGCACACCCATGGAGATCAAGAAAAAACTCACCTGGCTGGCCGAGGATTATGATGTGGATGAAATTATGGCCGTAACCATCACCGAAAATTTTGACGACAGGCTAAAGTCATATGAATTGCTGGCTCAGCAGTTTGAATTGTAATAAAATCCCAAGATACCTGTAATTCCATGAATATGTCATTGCGAGCGTAGCGTGGCAATCTCCTCGCATTCTTATGAATAGCTACGAGATTGCTTCGTACCTCGCAATGACATATAGGAGGCGTGTTGTAGGTTGTGCTGTTAGATGCCCTCTTCATCTCCCCACCGCACAACAAAAATTTTCCCCTCACAACACACACACAACCACCTTTTTTGCGTTAGATAGTAATCATTCTAAAACTGTAAAAACTTTATTTGGGTTTTAATCGTATCTTTGGAAAGATTATAAATAACATTCAAATTCTAATTCATTCAATTCAGTGGTAATCATAATATTCTTTATAGCGCATTGGTTTTTGTCGCTATTCTTCCAAACGTTCTTTTTACATAGGTATGCTTCTCACAAAATGTTCACTACGAACAAGTTTTACGAAGGGGTATTTTACCTGCTTACTTATATCTGCCAGGGCTCGTCATTTTTAAACCCACGGGCTTATGCCATTATGCACCGCGAGCACCATGCTTACAGCGATACCGAGAAGGATCCACATTCGCCGCACTTTTTTAAGGATGTTTTTCAGATGATGATCTACACCTCAAAAAGCTATAGCATGCACGTGAAAAGATTGAAAGATCCCGAAGAGCGTTTTAAAGGAAATATACCCGAGTGGCGTTTTGTTGACTATATAGGTTCATCTATGGTATCGCGTATATCATTCGGTATACTATACATCGCTTTTTACGTAGTTTTTGCTACCCAATGGTGGATGTACCTGTTAATCCCTATTCATTTTTTAATGGGCCCTATCCATGGCGCTATCGTAAACTGGTGCGGTCATAAATATGGTTACGCTAATTTTGACAATGGCGACAAATCAAAAAATACTACCCCCTTTGATTTTTTAATGCTGGGCGAATTGTTTCAAAACAATCACCACAAACACCCCAACCGGGCCAATTTTGGTGCCAAATGGTTTGAGATAGACCCCGTTTACCCGGTGATGAAACTGATGCACTGGATGCGCATTATTAAACTCAGAAAAGCATATTTGTAGTTTAGAATAAAGATTTTTGGAGCAAGGAGTAAGGACTACCTTGTGATATTATTGAAGGCGAAAAATAAATTCAGGAGGATTTATTTTTCGCCTTTTTTATTTGAGATAAAATGTGATTTTAAATAGTTTGTCATGCTGAACATAGTGAAGCATCTAATCGTCAATATGCAAAGTTCACGAATAGATCCTTCGTTCCTCAGGATGACAAATTCTTTTTGGCTTTTATTTATTCTTTATCAGTTTAAAAGTCCACTCTTCCCATGGCAGGCGATGAGATCGGGTGAGTCTAGTCATCAGGTTGGTTTATCCATGCTCTTAAAGTCCTTTATCTTTGGTCCATCTATCCTTAATCCTACCAAATACCTATATTTGCCGCTCATAAAATTCATATTTCCATGAGTATTTCCGTATTAGCTCAAAATCTGCGCGGCTCTGAGATCATCAAGATAGCAGGCGAGATAAACGAATTGAAAAGACAAGGCCAAAATATTGCCAATTTAACCATCGGCGATTTTGACTCCAATATTTATCCCATCCCAACCGAACTGAAGGACGGTATTGTTGCGGCATATAACCAAAACCAAACCAATTATCCACCGGCCGATGGTATGCTTAATCTGCGCCAGAGTGTTTCGGCATTCTTAAAGAAAAGCTTTAACCTGGATTACTCTGCAAATAATGAAATACTGATTTCCGGCGGTTCACGCCCATTGATCTATTCTACCTTTCTGGCGGTTGTTAACCCCGGCGAAAAGGTAGTATTCCCTTTACCATCATGGAACAATAATCACTACAGCGATTTATTGGGTGCTGATGCCATCATGATACCTACCAGGGCCGAAAATAACTTTATGCCTACGGCCGATGAGATCCGCCCGCATTTAAAAGGCGCGGCATTGCTGGCTTTATGCTCCCCATTGAACCCAACGGGTACCATGTTTGACAAAAAAGACCTGGAAGAAATTTGCGACCTGGTGATTGCCGAAAATAAAAGCCGCGCAGCAGGCGAAAAACCGCTGTACCTGATGTACGATCAGATCTATTCGCAACTAACCTTTGGCGATTTTCAGCATTTTGATCCGGTTACGCTGCGTCCCGAACTGAAAGATTATACCATATTTATCGACGGTGCTTCCAAGTGTTTTGCCTCAACCGGGGTAAGGGTAGGCTGGGGTTTTGGTCCGGCACACGTTATTGATAATATGAAAGCCATTGTGGGGCACATGGGTGCATGGTCGCCTAAGGCCGAGCAGGTGGCTATGGCCAGCTTTATTACTAATGATGCAGCTGTTGATACCTATCTGACAGCTATCAAGGCTAAAATTCAGGCCAGTCTGAATGCACTGCACGAGGGATTCCAGGCATTAAAAGCCGAGGGTTTCCAGGTAGATTCTATCCAGCCAATGGGCGCCATCTATCTGACCCTGAAAATTGATTACGCCGGAAAAACTACACCAGATGGCACCGTGCTGAAAGACTCGGCCGATATTAACTTCTACCTCATCAAAGAAGCAAAGGTAGCTTTGGTGCCATTCTCGGCTTTTGGTACCGGCGATGATGTAAGCTGGTTCCGTGCCTCCGTAGGTACTATTACCGCCGAAGATATCCAACAACTGATACCACGCGTTAAAGCCGCTTTGGCCAAATTGAAATAAATATCATTTATATAGATTTACAAAGGCCGTCATGCTTGCATGATGGCCTTTTGTTGTTAATAACAAAACGATGTTGATCTTCGCGCGATTGTAGAGGCGCATATTTGCGTCTCCGAATTTGCAAGGTTTACCGGCATGGTGAAAGACGAATGTGATGCGTCTCTGCATTTTATTTTCGTAGAGACACATTACATGGGTCTCAGAGAATGCATCTTGTCCACACAGGGTCTCTCGGAGAGGGGGGCCTGCGTTTTGACTTGTACAGAAAAGTACCTCAGGGTCCTTTTCAGAAAACTCTAAGGGACGGAAATTCACGCATGGCTTACTAATACGCTGATGCAATAGGTCAATAATGCCAGAGATATGATCATACAGATAACCCCTCCAATTTTTAGGTTGATCATAAACCACCGCTCTTCACTCATTTTTTTTATGAACTCTTTGCTGAAGCTATATTTAATTCTGAGATCAATTATTTTTTTTGGATGGAATACGGCAAAAAAACCAAAAACGAACAGGAAAATAATACAAAAGATAGTTGCAAGATAAGGCAGTTCGGATAATAAGGTTTTCATATCGGCTATTTAAAACTGAAGTTAAAAAATATAAAAATGATATATAGCATGTAAATGGGGCTTTTGCGAAAAGTCCGCCGCTCCCGCGAGATTAGCGCGGCGTATCTCGTGGGTTGCATGGTCAAAGCCTTCGGCTTCTGTTCAACTGAAAGCTGAAGCCACATTGATCACGAGTTGAAGACCCTCGATACCGAATGGTTGTGATATTAAAAGATAAATTATTTTACAAATAAGAAAGTAAAACTTATTCAGGTGAAAACTGTTGACTATAAAAACAATATAAACATTCACTCACTATGAAAAAGTTAAGTTTAATAATGATGGTCGCGTTGTCGGCATCGATTTTCCAGGCATGTAATAATGGCGCCAAAACTGATAGTAAAGAAAGCGCAGACAGCGCAAATCATACCAAAGACACCACTACAACCGGCGCTACAGGCATTGCGGTTGATAAGGACGACGCTAAGTTTGCCACTGATGCTGCCAACGGCGGCATGGCCGAAGTTGCCGTAGCCAAAGTGGCAGAGCAAAAAGCGGTTAACCCACAGGTGAAAAAATTTGCCGAAATGATGGTGAAAGATCACAGCAAAGCCAACGAGGAATTAATGGCCATTGCCAAAACCAAAAACATTACCCTGCCTGCTGAGCCAAGCGAAGACAAGCAAAAAGAATTGAAAGATCTTTCGGCTAAATCAACCACCGATTTTGATAAGGCTTATGTTGATGCCATGGTTGATGGGCACAAAAAAACGATATCGATGTTTGAAGATGCAGCCAAAAACTGTAAAGATGCTGATCTGAAAGCATTCGCCACCAACACACTGCCAATCATCAAAGGTCACCTTACCGAAATAGAAGCCATTAAAAAAGGAATGAAATAGATGTGCAGATATGCAAATGTGCGGATGTGCAAATTAACTCCTTTGTTTTAAATGTACAGATGATCGCAATTAATTCTGTTAATTTTAAAATTCTGTAAACGGCGAAGCCTTCAACGAAGTTAATTCTGATTCAGACGAAATAATTGCGTATCCTCAGGAGTATCATCACCACGGCCCTGCTTGCTTTGAAAAATGCAAGCGGGGCCGTTTGGTTAAAGGAAACAACCAGCTTAAAAAATGGTTTTTTGGTATACAGTTCATTAACGATCACTTTTTAAAGTTTTTAAAACACGTTAAAACCGAATTGGAATTTGTTAAATAGGGGTGAAATCAATTATTTCGAATGAGTTTTAAGCTGTTTTTATATCACTTTCGATCAGAAATTTGTTAAAATTCAAGGTTTAAAAAGTATTTTTGAGACATACGTTGTTTGTTTCTTGTAATAAGCTAAAAAACTAAATAAGCAAAAGCTTTCGGCCTTCGGCTTTGAGCTTTCAGCTCACGAATAATTATCTATCTATGTCATCAAAACCAATCGTTACCGGCCTTATGGCCTACGGCATGTCGGGCCGGATTTTTCACGCGCCATTTTTAACCACCAACCCGGGTTTTACCTTTAAAGCCGTGGTGGAACGCCACGAAAAAAAGGCAGGCAAAGTTTATCCCCATGTAATCAGCTATAATACTACCGATGAATTGTTGAACGATGCCGAAATTGAGCTGATCATCGTCAATACGCCCAACAATACCCATTTTGACTATGCCGTGCAGGCGCTCAACGCAGGTAAACATGTACTGATAGAAAAACCGGCTGCAGTAACGTCATCAGAGGTGAAAGCCTTGTTCGATCTGGGTAAAAAGCTGAATTTGAAAGTGATGATCTATCAGAACCGCCGATACGATAGCGGTTTTATATCGGTAAAAAAGGTAATTGAAAGTGGTCGCTTAGGCGAACTGATCGAAGTACATTTCAGGCTGGACAGGTACCGGATGCCTATTGGAGCCAAGGTGTTTAAAGAAACCAAAGAGACGCCCGGCAATGGCCTTACCTATGATTTGGGTGCGCACCTGGTAGATAATGCCATCAGCATATTTGGCAAACCACTGAGCTATGTGAAAACAACGGCTTCGCACCGCCCCGGCTCGCAGGTTGATGATTATTTTAATATCCATCTGTCGTACCCTAATCAGCTAAATGTATACTTAACCTCTGGCTTACTGATAGCCGAACAATTACCCGGCTTTGTGATTCACGGAACGCTGGGGAGCTTTGTAAAGCTGCGCACCGATGTACAGGAGGCGCAACTGGATGCCGGCATGATGCCAACCGACGAAGGTTTTGGCATTGAACCGGAAGGCAGCGAAGGTAAACTGGTGCTGATGGGTGTTGATAATCAGAAAACAGTAGAGTGGATACCGTCAGACAAGGGTAATTATAATGGTTTATTTGACGCGGTTTATCATACCGTGCGCGAAAACGCGTTGTTCCCTATAACCGAAGAGCAAATAGCCTGGCAGCTGGAATTGCTGGAGAGTTAAAAATATCGTAAATATGCTTAATGAAATTCTATATTAATCTAATGAAAAAGATATATCTGTTCCTTTGTTTGCTTATTGCGGCCGGCTGTACGCAGGCTCAAACCCTTGGCGCTAATTCAGGTATCCCGCCGTATCATATATTAACTACGGATAGTGTGTATGTTACCCCGGCCAATCTGAAGAAGAACAAACCGGTGATGCTGATTTATTTTGCGCCGGATTGCGGCCATTGCCAGCACCTGATGTACGATCTGAAACCACAACTAAAAAATCTGCAGGATATGCAGATCGTACTGATCACTTTTGTTACCCAACTGAAAGCCATACAGGTTTTTCAGCGCGACTTTGACCTGGCTAAGTATCATAACATTACCATTGGTACCGAAGGGTATACTTACCTGGTGCAAAAATACTTCCAGATAAAAAATACGCCATTTATAGCCATTTATGACCGCAATGGCAAGATATCCAAAACTTACGACAAGGTGCCAACTATCCCGGTATTGATAGCTGCTGCTAAAAAAGTATAGGCCTCAGATGTGCAGATATGCGAATGTGCAGATGTGCAAATGATTAAAAGATGTCCAGTTTTTTCATCCGCACATCTGAAATCCGCACATCTGCACATCGTTATTGTTGCTGCTGTTGTTGTTGAATGATCTCCATATGGCGCTGATAGCTGTTTTTAGGGTATTCGGTCACTGGTTGAAGGTGGGCTGCCTCGTGAATGGTATGGTTATCATAGGCATAAGCAGGGGAGTTTTCATCGTCAACCGTTACAGAAACTTCGAGCCTATGGCCCGATGAGCCTTTGTAAACGCCTTTTACGGGAGAGCAATCCGGGAAACTACGACCCACGGCCAGTCGTACATGAGTTTCATTAGCTATGCAGTTATTGGTAGGGTCGATACCCAACCAACCATAATCCGGTATATAAGCCTCGGCCCAGGCATGGGTAGCCCCTTCGCCGCGCATAGCGCTGCTGTTGGTGCATATATAGCCGCTAACATAACGTGCCGGTATCCTGAGCAGGCGAAGCATTACCATTAAAATATGGGCAAAATCCTGGCAAACACCGGCCTTTAGTTGCCAAACTTCGTCGAGCGTGGTTTCAACAGTGGTAACACCCTTAATATATTCAAAGTTCTGGTATACGTAGTTGCAAAAACGTAACGCTATCTGGTAAGGTGTATCGTCCGTTGATCTTTCCTGTTCAACAATAACCTGCAACTCACATAGGCCTTCAAAGTATTCCTGTTTTAAAAAGTCAATATAAGGTACCATATATTGCAAGCGTTTCAGATCCTCCCACTGCTGTTCGGGGAAAATATCGTTCACTGGCAAGGGACGGTGGCGGGTGATCACATCCAGTTTGGAGTTAATGGTGAGTTGGGAATGCGGTTCGCTATAGGTAAAACTTCCTACTTCATTGCCATAATAGTCAACATGGGTATCAACAACCGGGTTGCCGGTTATATGCAGTTCCTGCTTTACCACATCCTGGTACTCATCTTTTATGGGGAAAAGGATAATCTGATTAGCACTGTCACGTACCGGACCTTCGTAAGTATAGCGGGTTATGTGTTGTATTTTAAATTCGGGCATAATTGTCAAATTAAATTATGAATTGGCAAAATAGTATTCATTCAGCGAGTTGCCTACGTTGTATAATTCAGTCCGGATCTGGGTTAAAAAACCGTGCAGGCCTTCCTGTTTAATGCTGCGTACCGAACTGTACTTGATACGGCTTTGCAAGCGCCCTATCTGGAACGACATTTCCCTATAGGTATCCACATTGGTATCGTTTTTCAACCTGTCGAAATAGCGTTGGATATTGTTGACCGCGTAAATAACCGATCGTGGAAAATCATTGTTGAGTACTACCTGCTCCAGTATATTCTCGGCTTCAAAACCCTCGCGGTAGGTTTTCAGATACAGCTCATAGCCGCCTAAGGAAAGCAAAAGATGTTTCCAATAAGTGGTATCGGTAAGCAGGTTGGGATTGTCACTTACCGAGCTGAATTTGGTATCCAGAATATCGACCGATTGTATGGCCCGCTCCAGGTATTTGCCAATGTTCATAAAGCTGCGGCCTTCACCACGTTCCATCGTGATTTCCACGGTGCCGTAATATAGCATTACCTGCTTTATCAAAACATCCAACACACCAATCGGGTCTTCCCGCTGCAGGGCGCGTTCTATTCGCTGATCTTTTACGGTGTGATAATACTCGTTAAGGCATTGCCACAGATCCTTGGTGATATGTTCCTGAACGCCACGGGCATTTTCACGGGCCAGGGTAATAATGTTGAGTATGGAATTTGGGTTGTTTTTACCCGTTACCATATATTTTAAAACCGACCGGCTATCATTATCCAGCGTGTCTGCATCGGTTTCATGCAAACCAACAAATATCCTGATCACCGGCTCCCAGGTAAATTCCTGTACGGTATCCTGCGATGAGGCATAATTAATTTTGAGCATCCGCAGCATGCCGTCGCTGCGCTCAATGTAACGGCTTAACCAATAAAAACTTGCTGCAACTCTGCTTAACATATGTGCCCCCTAACCCCCTAAAGGGGGAATATTTTTAATAATGAATATTGAATTTCCAATATCGAATGATGAAGTACGGGCATCTCCATAAGTTTTACTTCGGTGTTCATTATTCAAAATTCGATGTTTGATATTATTGTCTTTTGTTCTTTTATCCCTCCCCCTTTAGGGGGCCGGGGGGCTTAGCACCCAGGTATCCTTACTGCCACCACCCTGCGAGCTGTTTACTACCAGCGAGCCTTCTTTAAGGGCCACCCGTGTTAAACCCCCGGGTACTATCTCAATGCCATCAGGGCCGTAAAGTGCGTAGGGGCGAAGGTCGACACGGCGGGGTTTTAACAGGCCCTGCATATAACAGGGTGCCGCCGAAAGACTAATAGTTGGCTGAGCAATAAAATTGCGCGGATCTTTCAGGATCTCTTTTTTATAATCGTCAATTTCCTGTTCAGATGCGGCATGGCCCATGAGCATACCATAACCTCCGCTGCCATTGGTTTTTTTAACCACCATGTTGTTCAGGTTTTTGAATACATGTTCGCGCTCATCAGGGTTGCCTAATTGATGTGTAGGTACATTTTTCAGGATCGGTTCTTCGTTCAGATAATAGCGTATCATATCCGGAACGTAAGCGTAAACCGCTTTATCGTCGGCAACGCCGGTACCTGTAGCATTTACTATGGCCACATTGCCTTTGCGATAGGCGCCCATAATACCGGCAACACCCAGCATACTCTCCGGGTTAAATACCAGCGGATCAAGATACTCGTCGTCAACCCGGCGATATATCACATCTACCTGCTGCAAGCCGGTTGTGGTTTTCATATATACCTTATGGTTATTAACCACCAGGTCGCGCCCTTCTACCAATTCAACACCCATCAAACGGGCGAGGGTAGTATGCTCAAAATAAGCCGAGTTATAGATTCCCGGACTTAGCAATACAATAGTTGGGTTTGATATTTGCCTGGGCGAAAGCGCTAGTAAGTTCTTATACAATATGGTTGGATACTCCGTTACACTACGAACCCCGCATTGCGGCAGCAGATCGGGAAACAGGCGCTTGGTGATCTCGCGGTTTTCGAGCATATAGCTTACGCCAGATGGGGTGCGCAGGTTATCTTCCAATACATAAAAAGTACCGTCTTCATCGCGGATCAGGTCGATGCCCGATATGTGCACATATATATCATAGGGCACTTTAAGCTGGTACATTTCGCGCAGAAAATGCGGACAGGAGTAAATAATATCAATAGGTACTATACCATCCTTTACAATAAACTGGTTGTTGTATATGTCCTTCAGGAAGAGATTAAGGGCCGTAAGTCGTTGCTTAATACCCTTTTCTACAAAAGCCCACTCACCAGCAGTAATAATGCGGGGGATGATATCAAAGGGGAATATCTTTTCGATACCCTCGCCGCTGTTATAAACCGTAAAAGTAATACCCTGGCTCATGAAAAGGCTCTTGGCGAGTTCTTCTTTTTTGTTCAGGTCGTCGGCTGATTCTTTCGAGATATATTCGATTACTTTCAAATAATGATCGCGAACGCTGCAATTGGCGCCATACATTTCGTCCCATACACCATTAATGGGATCGTATTTGTTAAAATAAGCTGATTCCTCCATGTTAAAATTGCTGTAATTAGAAATTTATCAATCAGTTATTTTTTATAAAATGTAATTTATGAAGTGTTTTTATAAAAAAGCAAAAATTTTGACAAAAAAATTCAATTATTTATATCAAATTTTCATTTTAACTGAATTTATGCTTGATAATTTCATTTTTTAATTGATTATTTATGCAATTATCAATTTTTATCAGGGAAAATTATAAATGAATTAGTTAAAACTAATAATGACTCAAGTTTTATCTTTACCATTTTTAAAACTATGATGGATTTTAAGATCACTTTTCCGGCCGGATATAACGAAACCAACGAGCTTGATGATAATATCGATGTACACATCATATTGGAAAGCGGTGATGTGTTTGTAGCGACGCTATTTACGCTGGCTAATATTCAAAGATTAATGGCCCAATCCAGTTCGGCCAGTTTCTGGGGATCTGATATGATCATCGCGGCAAATTTGAGCCGGGAAGGTATAAGAGATACGATACAGGAAGTTATTGACGATGAGTATCTGGAACATGCCTGCACCCATATTGGCAGGATAGAAAAGCGGTACGCAGGTATGTCCTTTGATCAAATACCGGATATGGCCGATGGATACAAGCTCATTGGGCAAAAAGGTTGATAATTAAGGGATATAAAAAGAGGCTGTATCATCAATCGGATTGATCCTTATTGATATTGTATCCTTTATGAATTGACGTTAATTTATGAAAAAGTGGGTTTACACTTTTTTCATATAAAAAACACTTAACTATTTGATTATTAATTGTTTAAATTGATGTTAACCTTAAAAAGTGTAAACCCATGTAAACCCACTTTTTGTTAATGGAGTCAATCCAACTCATAATTATGCATCAATTCATGATTGGCACAACAATAAGTATCCGGATAAATCAAATAAAAAAGAGGCTGATCATGATTGATGATACAGCCCCTTTAGCGATATATTTAGGTTGAAAATTAAACGCGGATATAGATCTTCTTTTTATCCAGTATCCAGCCCACACACCAGCAAATAAGCATGTAGCTAATGGCAAACAACAGTGAACCAATAGCGCCAGGAGCTATTACCTGATAGAGGGAGGTATTGATCCAATCGTAAAAACTGGTGCCTTTAACGGTGAACATATAAAAGAATATCACCAGTATTTCTGACAGTACATAAATAGGCAGCGGATTTTTGCCCAGGATAGTAAAAAAGCGCGTCCAGTTGCCTTTGTTCCAGTTGTTGATCTCCAAAGCGTAAACAAGGAAGGAAAGGATCACCAAATCGAGCCCGGTAGTAACCAGTACAAAGGAGCTTGTCCACAATTTTTTATTGATAGGGAATACCATATTCCAGCAAAGGGCCAGAAAGATGAACAGTGCCCCGGTAAGCAGCATTTTGGCAATGGTATCATAACCCTTACCTTTTTGTTGTATGAATTTGCCGGCATAGTAGCCAACAACTACGTTCACGATAGCGGGCAAGGTGCTCAGGATGCCTTCGGGATCAAATGCTATTTTTTCGCCATGATACATGTGGCTATCGCCCAGGATAAACTTATCCAGGAATATACCTGCGTTACCGGTCATGCTCAACGGATCATTAGGATCGCCAAAAACCAACAACAGCACCCAGTAGCCAATTAGTAACAGCACAGATAAAATAACGACCGACTGCTTTGACAGAAAGTGGATCATGAGTGATGCAAAGCAATAGCATAAAGCTATGCGCTGTAATACACCCATGATGCGGGTATCTGCAATAGGTGATAAGGAAATATGGCCACCCTTGAAATTAAAAAACGGGAACCAATACATGAGATAACCGATTAAGAAAATAAGGAGGGTACGTTTAAAGATTTTGCTCAAAACCGCCGTATTACCCATTTCCTGATAGCGTTTCATCGAAAAACTCATGGCATTGCCTACTGCGAACAAAAAAGAAGGAAATACCAAATCGGTAGGAGTAAAGCCATGCCAGGCGGCATGCTCAAGCGGCGAAAAAGGAGCCGCACCGCTGCCAGGCGTATTTACAATGATCATAAAGCAAATGGTCATGCCCCGAAACACATCCAGCGATAAAAACCGCGTTGATGATTTATTCATAAAAAAATAATATTAGGTTTTGAATATTTAAAACAGGAAGGGCGATAAGTGGTATTTAAAAAACATACCGGAATAAGGCATTCCGGTAAGTTTGGAGTGAATTTTTATTAATGATAGCCAGGGTTTTGTTTAAGCTGTGGTGTACCACCTTTTGAACTCAGGTCAATCTGGCTTAGTGGTATAGGGTAATATTCATTCTTGCCTTTAATGAATTTACCTCCGGTTAAATCGTTGGTAAGCGTACTTTCATAAGCTATGTAGGCATTAAGCTCGGTATCTGCTATACCCCATCTAACCAGGTCAAAAAAGCGGTGACCTTCCATGGCCAGCTCAATTTTGCGCTCAAAATAAATGGCTTTAAGGGCAAATGCCTGGCTTGTAAAGGCACCAGCCGGATAAGGACTAACCTTATAATTGGCTGCCGGGTCAGTAGTAAAACCACTGGTTGGTTTGCTGTCATCCTTATAGGTATGCACAAATCCGGTGGGGTCTGTAGCTCTGTTACGTACGATGTTAACATAACTTTCAGCTTTATCCAGGTTGCCGAGTTGTGCTTCAACTTCTGCAGCCATCAATAACACATCGGCATAACGGATAAGATTATAGTTTATGCCTGAACCTGGGGCCCATGAAGTATTATCGCCATTTACATTCTGCTCGGCCTGGCCATACACATTTTTGATGGGTGAATACGGGCCGCCAAATTTCTGATCCCTTATCCAATCGGCACCAGGATGGTTTCCCCAGTCAAGATAAGGTATACCCCGGCGGCCAACAGTCCAATCAAGACGGGGATCAATCGTTCCATCGTCCAAAGTAAAATCGGCGCTTGATGGTATGCCAATATCGGTTTTGATGGGATGGCTGTTATAATCGTCAAGATAAGGTAAGCCTGTAGCCGGGTTAGTGCGGAAATGGTTTGCCAGATCAATGGATGGTTGATAGAAGCCGCAGCAACTGAACGGACTACTATTGCCATAAGGAAAGTTTAGCATATCGCCATTGTTAGCATTTGAAGGGCCGTTTGGGTCTGTATTAGCTGCAGCCTGCACTGCAAATACCGATTCGGCGCTGTTGTTAGTAGCTGTTCTGAAATTATCATTAAAATGGGCGTTTAGCGCATATTTTTGACCACCAGCAGTTACCCCCTGAGTTATAACCGCATCAAAAACAGGTTTAGCATCGGTATATTTATGCTCGTACAAATAAGTTTTAGCTAAATATGCACCTGCCGCCCATTTATTGGCCCGGCCAACTTCGGGTTGTGTATTTGGCAGATTGTCATAGGCATATTTAAAATCAGCCTCAATTTTTGGCCAGATGTCGGTATTGTTAGGCTGGTTGATATCCACGGTTGTTTCATCAATATAGGGCACCATATTGAACATCTTTTTAAGATCGAAATAGTAATGAGCCCTTAAAAACCGGGCCTGGGCCAATATATTGGCTTTAGCAGCATCTGTAATGGAAGGTATGGCATTAGTAGCCTTGATGGTATTGTTAACACGCGATATGCCTTCATAATCGGCCTTCCATTTACTATTGAAAAAACCGTTACTGGCATCGGCATTATATTTTGCCATAGGCTCTATCTGTTGCTGATCGCCGGCTATACTGCCTTTGTGCGCGTCGGCACCCAGAACCCCTCCATATATCCAGTTATCAGGCGAAGCTTCCCATGAGCCGCCGCCTCCTATGGCTGCATCGCCGCCTTGCTGCCCGTCTAAGGCTGCATAAGCGCCAACAAGCAACTGGTTAGCGCCTGCTTCGGTTTGTAAATATTGTGGTAGTAATGCACCGGTAATTGGTTTATCAAGGTATGATTTTTTACAGGCGCCAAGCGCTAAAGCGCTTAACAAGGCTGCTGATATATATCTTTTAGCTTTCATTGTAATCCTCCGTAGTATTAATGTTATAATGAAAAATTAACTCCAAATAAGAAAGTGCGCGGACTGGCGTAGCTTCCTTCGTCAATACCAAAATCTGTTGTTGTGCCGCCAAGCTCCGGATCAACCCCTTTGTAGCCGGTTAGCGTAAACAGGTTAGTTCCCGATACATAGATCCTTAGTTTTTGGATCCCTACTTTTTTTAGTGATGCCAAATTAAAGGTGTAGCCAATCTGGGCGTTACGCATACGTACATAGGTGCCGTTTTCTACGAAATAAGAGTTAGGAGTAGCGCCGCTGCTGGTTGATGCATCCAGCTCCTGTATCGGGGCCGAAGCATTTTGATGGGTAGGTGTCCATGAGTCGTTAAGGGCAGTATAACTTTTAGCAGTTCCGAATGAAGCATAAAAATCTCTCCAGTATTTTACGCTGTTCCAGATTTTATTGCCAAAGGAACCATATAAAAATACGCTGGCATCAAAGTTTTTATAGTTTACGCCCAGGTTTAAGCCAGCAGTAATCTTGGGATTGGGATTTCCTATGAAAGTACGGTCGGCAGACGTAATTATACCATCGCCATTAACGTCCTTATACCTGAAACGGCCAACCTTTACATCTGATTGATAAACCGCATTTGGGTCATTAGTGATTTTTTGAGCGCTGGCATTAGCTGCGTCTATTTGGCTCTGGTTATTCCAGAAACCTACTATTTGATAACCATAAAATTCGCCCATAGAGTGCCCAACCTGGTTACGGGTAATAGGGCCATCGAAACGACTTGTTGATGTACCTGTAAAGTAGTCAGCATCATCAGATACTTTTAAAATTTTATTATTGTAAGTTGTTATAGTTCCAGTAGCATTAAAGCTAAGGTCGCTGCTGGCTTTAAAGTTGCCCGTAATAGAAACATCTAACCCGTCTGTTTTCATTTTGCCAACATTTTGCTGAGGCAATTTACCGTTACCGGCAGTTGCCAACTGGTTGGCTTGAAATAGGAGGTCTTTAATGTCTTTCCGGTAATAATCAGCAGTCACCGCAATTTTGCCATCAAATAAAGTGGCATCAAATCCAAAGTTGGAGTTGCCATCTTTTTCCCATACAGCATTGGGATTAGCGATCTGTTGCTGATAGAAACCAGGAGTCAGATTACTTGTGCCATCAAGCGGATAATAGGATTGACCAATATTATTGCTGAAAGTAATATAAGGGTCTTGTGCCCCCATATTGATCTGGTTACCCATTATACCATAACCGCCCCTTATTTTAAGATCGGTAAGCCATTTGATGTTCTTCATGAAATCTTCCTGCGATATACGCCAACCGGCACTAAAGGCAGGAAAGTAGCCGTAACGATTATTAACCGGAAATACAGAAGCCCCATCACGACGAACAGTAGCATTAAACAGATACTTATTGTTATAAATATAATCTAAGCGGGCAAACTCCGAGAACAGAGATGATGATGCTTTGCTGCTGTAAGTATTTTTATTGTTTGTTCCGGTTGAAAGACTTACGTAATTGGGATCAAATGTATAAAAGCCTTGTATGCTACCCCCTAAGCTGCTGGTATGACTGTCTATTGCCTCTGTACCAACTACAACGGTCAGGTCATGTTTGCCAAATATCCTTTTATAAGAAAGTGTATTTGTCCAGTTGTAACTATAGTTATTATTGGCATTTTCGGTATAAGTATTTATGGTTGAATTCTCAACGTTTTCGTAGGTTGGATAGGTAAACGAATGATCATTGCTGTTCACAATGTCGCCGCCAAAACTTGTTCTCAGGGTTAATCCTTTGATAATGTCGGCTTCGGCGAATACGTTACCCAATAAACGATAGCTTGTTGTTGCGTTGTTTTTGGTGCGTTGTTGTATAGCTACAGGGTTGTTGGCATCGCCAAGACCAGTTCCGTAGCTCCCTGCATAATTGCCCATAATGTCATACACAGGTATAATAGGTTGCTCCCTAAGTGCATGTGCAATTACACCATCGGGGTTATTGGTGCTAACCTGTGGGTTTCTGGTGATAGAATAAGAAAGATTTTCGCCTACCCTAATGTGTTTGGTGATATTAAAGTTTGTATTGGAACGCAGGCTGTACCGTTTTAAGTAGGTATCTATCAAAGTGCCCTGCTGATTGAAATAATTTAAGGAGAACAGGTAACTGGCTTGTTCTGTGCTGCCACTTAATGATATATTATGACTGGTCATCGGGGCCGATTTAAATATCTCATGATACCAGTCGGTGCCAGCTTTATTAGCCTTGGTTATTCTGTAAAAATTATTATAATCATTGGCAGATGTGTAGAGTGGATTTACGTAATACTTTGATGGATCAACAGATGGATCGCCGTTTTTGGCTCCTGCAGGTGTAATGTAGTCAGGTAAGGTAAAAGTTGTCCCTGTGCCAGTTGGATTGTATAAAGGGTCAGTAAGGTCGGTAATGCCCGAATTTTTTGTTGCGGTTAATTTGAGGTCAGCTAATTGTTGCGGAGTAATAGTATTCCAAACGTTACCGCCTTTAGGTACCTGTGAGCCGTAATAAGCATCATATTGGATGTTTACCTTGCCTTTGCCCCTTTTGGTTGTAATGATGATAACTCCATTTGCAGCCCTCGCCCCATATATAGAAGCTGAACTGGCATCTTTTAGCACCTGTAATGACTCTACGTCATTCGGGTTAATGGTACTGATGTCATAGGTTTCAACACCATCAACTACATAAAGAGGGGTGTTATTACCAAAGGTATTAAACCCGCGTATATGTACCTGTGGTTCTTCGCCTGGCTGGCCTGAGCCTGTAACCGTTACGCCGGAAGCCTGCCCCTGAAGTTGACTATTTACCGACGATGATGCTTGTTTGTTAAGATCTTTTACGTTTACAACAGCTACGGCACCAGTCAGATCCTTTTTCTTTTGTGTAGCATAACCTACAACAACAACTTCATTTAATGATTTTGACTCTTCTGCCAGGGTTACGTTTATGCTGGTTTTGTCATTAACCGGTATACGCTGCGTTGTAAACCCCAAAAAAGTAAATTCCAGCGTACCGCTACCGTCGGGTAGTGTAAGGCTGTATTTACCATTAAGATCAGTTACGGTACCTAATGAACTACCGGCCAGTTTAACGCTTACTCCGGGCAATGGAGTGCCGCTTACATCTTTAACTATACCGCTTACGGTAACTGTTGCAATAGCTTTACCATCTGCTGGTTTGATAATAATGATATCATCAACTACCTGAAAAGTTAATGACTGGTTCTGAAGCACACTTTTCATCACCATTTCGATGCTGGCGTCCTGTAACTCCACGCTTATTTTTTTGTCGGTATTTACCTGGTCAA
The DNA here is from genome assembly GCF_011089895.1 of Mucilaginibacter inviolabilis. Classification (NCBI taxonomy): domain Bacteria; kingdom Pseudomonadati; phylum Bacteroidota; class Sphingobacteriia; order Sphingobacteriales; family Sphingobacteriaceae; genus Mucilaginibacter; species Mucilaginibacter inviolabilis. The sequence continues at coordinate 218,540 of NZ_JAANAT010000005.1, read as the reverse complement.
GTCGGTAAAAAACAGTGTATTTGCTGTTTTTTTCTATCTGCTTGAACATCTGTTTTACCGAGATATTATTGAGATTGAAATTGTAAACGTTTTGTGAATAAACGGCAGCATGTATGTGCATTATACCCATAAAGAGCAAAACAGTAACAAGCTTCATAATTTTAATGGTTTTTTGCCATGCACGCACAGCCATTACAGATTTTCTGTCAAAATTTATCATAAATTTGTGTTTGTTAATTAGTTAATACAATGCTTCCCCAAGCGTAGGGTATTAGCTATTAATTCTTTACATAGCCCGGAGTGTTAGCGCACACCGGGTTTTTTTATTGAAAGGAGAGAGGAGTTATTTTTTTGCCATAGCTGCTTTTTTAATGGTTTATGTTTTATAGTTGATTAGTTGGTTCTTTTGGTAATGGTTACAGTACTGCCATCTATAGTATAATCAATGTCTGTATTTCCTTTTATTAAGCCCAATACTTTATCAATAGTGGCTATATTTTTAAAGCTTCCGGAATATTTTAAATTTTGTAGCCCGGCATCATTGATGATTATTTTTACATTGTACCGGCGCTCCAGTACGCTGGATATTTCATTGAGCGTATTGCCGTCAAATACCAGCAAATCTTCTTTCCAGCCATCATACTTATCCATATTGGCCGAGTCGACTTGTAAAACCTGGATCTCGTTCAGCTCTTTGGTTGTTTGATCATCTGAGTTATAGGTGTATTTTTCTTTCTGTTGCTGATAATATATCCGCAGTACCTGCCTTGGTTTAACATATATACGGCTCATTTCGCGGGTATTGTTATCAACATTGCCCTCAACCGAAACCTCACCTTTAATAACCGTTGTTTCAAAGAAAGAGTCGTTAGGGTATGACTTCAAATTAAACTTGGTGCCGATATCCCTGATGGTATAATTTTTTGTATTAACAATAAAGGGGATAGTTTTTTTTCCGGGTGCTATTTCAAAGAATGCCTCTCCTTCTAAATAAACTGTCCGGTTTTTTTTACCAAAATCAGTATTGTAGTTTAACTTGCTGCCTGCGTTTAGCCAAACAAGTGTACCATCCATTAAAACTATTTTTTTAATACCTCCTTTATTAACAGATACTATTCTGATGCTTTGCACATTTTGTGAATAATGCCTTATCAAGAAAACGGAAAGCACACTAAACAGCGCTACAACGGCTGCTATCTTGCTCCATTTATATAATTGTCTGTATTTAGTTTCCCGCGGTATGGTCGATAAAAATTTTTGATATGCTTTTTCTTCATCAACAATCTCCGGCTTCAGGTACATCATATTTTGCCAGGCCTCATACAGCTGCGCAAAGTACTGCTCATTTTCCGGATGTGCTTTTACCCATTCCCTTACCCGGTCTGTCTCCTGCTCATCAGCCTCTCGGGTAATATACTTTACCAATAATAGTTTTATCTCGTCGTTATCCATTCTTATTATAATAGCAAGACAATCAAAAAACGGCTTACCCTCAAAGACTTTGAAAATATTTTTTTGTAGATATTCGGTAATGGGCTTTAAAACCCCGAATTAATTGTGTTTATATTACACTATGCAAAATGTTTTATAATTACTTTATCATTATTTCCATATTAAATTTGAAACATTTAATTTTTTTTATCTAACTTGTTAAAGTTTTTTAAAAAGTGCCTCATTTTGATTGGATTATGAATAAATGATTACTAAAAACGACGAAATACTCATTACCAAGCTTACGCAAGGCGACACAAGGGCATTTGAGGCTTTATTTAAGCTTTATTATACCCGGCTTACGCTTTTTTGCAATCGTTTTGTAAATGATCTTTCTATTTCTGAAGAAATTGTTGCTGATGTCTTCGCTCTTTTATGGGAGAAGGGGCATGAAGTTACTTTTTCAACTTCGGTAGGCTCTTATTTATTTAAAATGGTACAAAACCGGAGCCTGAATTATTTAAAACATCAGAAAATAGAGAATTTATATGTGGCTTACCTGGAAAAGAATAATCTTTTTGATGAGGTACGTAACACGGTTGAAAGCGGGTACGAAGAAAAAGAATTAACCCATCAAATTAACGCAGCTATTAATACCCTGCCCGAAAAATGCCGCGAAATTTTTGTGATGAGCCGTTTCAGCGATATGAAGTATAAAGAGATTGCCAGTAAACTCAATATTTCGCCCAAAACGGTTGAGCGCCAAGTGGGCATAGCACTTGAAAAACTGCGGCAAACTTTAAAACACGTAACCTACCTGTTTTTTCTATAATTACACCTGAAATTTTTTTACAAAAAGCAAATCTTTATCGGATATTTGATCGTAAAATAGTGCTGTTACGTAACCCCCTTTTGTAACTGGATATAAGTATGCGAATAAAGCTGTTGTTGTTATTAACAGGTATGCTGTTAGCTGAATTTGGTTATTACTTGTATAAAAGATATTCTTTTGAGCCAAGGCACATATCCCGGCATGAGGTAAAACACAGGAACGAAGTACTCCGGATTGGTATTATAGGCGATAGCTGGGCCAGCGGAACTACACTGGATACCATTATTAGCAATGAGTTTTTAAAACATGGTCTAAAAACAGAGATCATTTCATTTGGCGAGCCCGAAGCCAAAACAAAACAGATCTATGACAACCTGTATACAAGCCCGGGTACGCCTTACTCAAGCAGCGAAATTTTACATCACAACCTTGATTACTGCATTGTTTTGGCAGGCACCAGCGATGCTACCGGTGAGATGGGTGCTAAATTTTACGCTTACTACTGCTCGCTCATTATTGGTGATTTATTGAAAAATAATATTGAACCTGTTTTTGTAACCATGCCCGACTTTGGTTTTAAAGAAACAACCGATAGTCTTGACGTATTACAAAAAGCCCGTAATGAAGTAGCCTCTTTAATTATTGATAATGGCAGCACCGGTAGTCTTGATGATTACAGAAAGCAGGTTGGTCAATTGTTAAAGGACACTCATCTTCAGGATTCAACCATTGTAGTGCCTTTTAACATGGTGTGTGATGATTACGAGAAGCATAAAATACTGTATCGCAATAGCGGGCATCTTTCGACAGCCGGAAAACAAAAGATGGGCAAATTGATTGTGCAATATATTTTGGATCAGCTGCATCGGAATAATTCGGCGGTTCCGATGGGAAACAGAAATATAGTCGTCTCTAAACCGCAATCAATGATTTTGCCTTTAGGAAGTTAAGGTCTCCAGCTTTTTAATGTCGCGATAGCAGATATAAAGCGGTATAATGCCAAAAATGCCGAAACAACAATCAATTAAGCGCCAGTAAATGGGTATACCCCGTATCGGGCCGGCGATGAAGGCCAGTGGAAAGACCATGACGCAGGCGATCATCCCGAACTGGATAACCCAGATGTTCTTTACAGGATCTTTTAACGGGCCTACAAATGCCATGGCTATTACCAGGTGACCAAATGCCAACCAATCAGTACCGTAACTTAGGTAAGAGTAGTTTTGATTGGTGGTTTTTACGGCCAGATAAACCTTCATGATCCAAGGCTGCATAAAGGCAGGAAAAACCTGAGCATGCGTTGCGAAAAAGGTCAGTTCTGTTTCGATAGGAAAGGCAGTTACGCCACTTAATACTAAGCCAATGATAAATATAATGATCCAGGTTTTTACCTTTTTGCGTAGTTGCTGTTCGTGTTGAACCATGCAGTGAATGTAGAGATTTTATAAATATTATTGCCCGCAATATTTTTTAATAAAACTGTCGGCTTTATCGCTGCCTATGTTGCGGATAAAGGTCCAGTCGGTACAGGCGCCTTCTTTATCTCCCTGTTTTAATTTTTGATTAGCCTGTTTTAGCAGATCGCCAATTAACTCGTCGTCAAAACCCAGTTGTTTTTTTAAGGCCAGAATTGTGGGCTCTTTGCTGGTGTCGGCCTTGCCCTTGTATTTGTTGATGTAGTAATTGGTAACGGCATTTTCTAACTCCTGTCTGTTTTTATAATCGTCAATAGCAGCTTGCATATTTGCTGCGCTATTCAGGGTGCCACAATTGGTTTGGGAAGGATCAAAGCGGATAGGTTGTACCAGGTTGGTATTCTCGTTATAATCAGCAGGTATGGTCCAATGGCCAGATGTCAATTTAATAACCCGGAGGGCTTCGTCGTCCAGATCGATACCCAGGCCTTGCTGTACGTTGGCGCTGGTTACTTTGCCTTGATGGTCAAGCCGGAAAGCCACATCAATAGTCCCCGAAATACAGTTTTTGCTGGAGTATTCAGGGTATACAATTTGGGTTCGTAAAAAATCCATAAGCGCGTTTTGCCCGCCCTTAAAAGCGGGTTGGGCAGAAGCCACATGGTCTATTATCACCATCAGCGTAAAGAGGATAAACAAGCGCTTTATCATACTATAAATATCGACAATAAAACGGATATAAAGTTTAATGTGAAGAGCTTAGTAATTAATCTCCTAATTATAATTATCAGTGTAAAACAATAGCTCTGGGTTATATGCCCGGGAAAGATGTCTAAAGGCATCATAGTCACAAGTAAGGTAACCTTCGTTATCAATAGTTATGATTCCTGTTTTGTAACACTCTGCAATTACATTGAACATGTTTGTGAGCGATGTATACGTATAGTCAGGATCTTGACCAAATGTGTTTGTCCAAAATATTTGGCCGTAATTATTGGTCCTTTCATTTAAATCAACCCAATAGCAGTTACCGGCACCATCTTCCAAAAAGGGGAATAATTTTTTATTAACCTGGAAGTCTTGTTCCCAATTATGGAAGCTTTCTTCAAAGGTTATACTCATGTTATAATATTGGACGGCGTTTTCTAAGCTTAAAAAGTTATGAATAGGTATTAAGCCTGTAAGCCCACAAGGGGTAATGTTATCAATATCCGTCCCATCTGCAAATAAATACAGTTCTCTTAGCTCGTTATTAAAGGTAATCTCAAGTGCTGATTCAATATTAAGGATATCCTGCATGCTTGCTGGTTTTCTTATTATCCTGGGAAAAAGATAATTCCATTCATGTTGCTTTTTAAGAATGATTTCGAAACTCTCAGATATAGTATTCATAAATCTATTTTATAAAAATCTAAAGTTCTAAAACCCCAGCACTAGTTTTGGGTCGGGAACGTTCAATTCATATTTTTCCTTTTCAGAATATTTGCATACTCCCGGATAGTCGCCCTGTTTGCCTTCCATGTTATATAGGAGCTGAAAATGTAGATGCGGAGGCCATTGACCATTCTCCTGGTTGTTACCCAGCGTGGCTATCTGTTGGTTTTTATGGATAGGCATATCAACAGTCAGCCCATCCAAACTTTTACGGCTCAGGTGGCCGTATAGGCTGTATAAGATTAAGCCATCGAGGTTGTGTTGCAATATAATAGTGGGGCCGTAATCGCCCAGGTTATTATTATCCTGAAAACTATGTACCGTGCCATCAAATGGTGAATAGATGGGCGTGCCCGCATCGCCCCAGATATCAACACCCAGATGCAGGCGGCGTGGTTCATTATCGGTATCAAAATGCGGGCTCATGGCATAAATGGTGCGGTGCTCCATATAGCCACCAATGCCGTAGCGACAATTGTTGGTTTTTAGCTTTTCACTTACCCAATCACTAAATTGCTGTGTATCTGCAATAATGGCCATGTTGAGCTCGGTGTTGGCAGCGGTAAAATCCAATGAAAAAAGCCGGTCGGTGCCGGCATTATAGTCAACCACTTTGCCAATGGTGGCGGGGTTATTTTGCAAATACGCTTGTAGGCGGGCATGCGGATCCATCCGTCAATATTATTCAGTATCGGGCTGGCGCTCTTCTTTGCTTATTTTTTCAAATATCTTGTCCATACGCTCCACATATTCGCTGGTATCATCTACAAAAAATTCCAATTGCGGAATGATCCTTACCTGGTCTTTAATGCGGGCTCCCAGTTTATACCTGATCTCGGAAGCATGCGATTTGATGGTTTGCAGGGCCAACTGCAAATTATTGTTGCCAAAAAAGCTTAAAAATATTCGGGCAATGGCCAGGTCTGGCGTTACGCGTACTTTAGTAATGGTTACCAGGGTATTGGGCAAATAGTTCATGCCTTCGCGCTGAAATATGGCGGCCAGGTCCTGCTGTATTACTCCGGCAAATTTTTGCTGACGTTTTGATTCCATAATAGTTAATTAACGCCACTGCGGCAAATGAGTTTTATTTATTTGGTTTAAACGGCTGAAATATAGCAGGCGTTATGAATAATTAAAGCTATTAATAATAAGTTATTAATTGCAAATGTCCTGGGGTATCTCTTTGGTTATTTTTATAACTTTTTTTACAACCAGGGTACTGTCATATTCAGATCCCATACCTTCTTTGCCAGATTTTGATTTGATACCTTCAACCTCAACATATACGGGCTCGTAAGGTTTTTCGAAATTGAGTTGTGAGTATTGCAGTTCTAATTGGGCCGAGCTGTCGGTAACCCAAAACTCTCTGCCGCTATCGCAATCCTTGAATGACTTTATTTCGGGGCCAAAACTGTACAAGCCTTTAAAAATCGTTGGTTCTTTAGTTTTTGACTGGTTCCTGTTACATGAGCATGCAGCAATTAACACAAATAAGAACGCGAAATATTTAATACCTCCCACTTGCTTAGTCTTTAATTCTGAGTTGTAGGTCAGAAGTCTGGAAAAAAGAGATTTTGACTTAGGACTTCCGACTAAAGACTGTTGGCTTGAAACTATCCTCATAATGCAAATTTACAAATCCTGTTTGATTTCATCTAAACCTTTAATACTTAATCGTGCGCTGATGCCCGATGCTATTACAGAAATAATGCCAACTGTTAAAAATACCAGGCCAACATCAACCGGGTTAATATCAACCGGATAAGCATCAATTACGGACATTTGCGCGCCCATTTTTATCCAGCCAAAATGCTGTTGCAACAAGCAGAATATCAAACCTAAAATGATGCCGGCAATGCAACCTATGAATGATATCATCATCCCCTCAAAAAAGAAAATACCTTGAATGGTTTGCTTGTTGGCGCCCAGACTACTAAGTATGGCAATATCCTTACGCTTATCAATCACCAGCATGGTTAAGGAACCAATAATGTTAAATATAGCTATGATAAGCACGAAGGTAAGTATCATGAATATCGACCAACGTTCGTAATTTAATGTTTTGTACAGTTCGGTATTTTGTTCTTTACGGTTTTTTACGGTGAACTTTGTGCCGATATCATTTATTATTTTGTTTTGTACAGATGCAAGATCAGTGCCTTTTTTATAGGTAAGCTCAATAGATGATACTTCTTTGGGCTGATCGAGCAGATCGCGGGCAAATTCGAGTGGTGTTACCACGATATCATCAAACTCCTGCTGTATACCAAACACGCCGGATGGATTGATGGAACGAACCACAAATTCATTAAGCGGATTGTCTGAGCTTTCGGTCCCTCGCCGGGGCGAATATATTTGTATGGGTGAAAGCTCATCATGGACATTAATGCCAAGATTATTTTGGATAGTTGCGCCAATAACCGCGAAGTTTTGGCCGCCGCTTTTTAAGGTGAAGGAGCCCACCTGCACGGTACTATCTAAACGCTTATTTTTTAAAAAATCGTCGCTTACACCTTTTACGGTTCCTAAAAAAGTTTTGTCGCCGTATTTGATCAGGGCCTTTTCCTGAAGTACTTGTGTATAGGAAATAAGGCGTTTATCCTGGTGTAATGTATTAAAGTAAGGGGTATCCGGATTAAAAGTTTTACCGAGCCGGGTCTCGATCTTTATTTCGGGTGTAAAGTTACTATACAACGATAGGATCACTTTTTCGAAACCATTAAATACCGATAAAATAATGATAAGCGCCGCGCTGCCTATTAAAACGCCGAGCATAGAAATGCCCGAAATGATGTTAATAGCGTGCATTTTTTTGCCCGAAAACAAGTACCTTTTAGCGATATATACCGAGGTGTTCAATTAGTTTTAGAGTTGTAAGTTGCAAGTTATGAGTTGCGAAGGACTTTTGACTTTTTAATTTTGACTTTTAGTTTAAAAACGGGTTGTTTTGTTTTTCGTAACCGATAGTGGTTTCAGGACCGTGGCCTGGATAAACCGTACAATCATCGGGCAGGCGAAACAGTTTGGTAGTGATGTTATCCATCAGCGTGCTAAAATTTCCACCAGGGAGATCATACCGGCCAATGCTCAACCTGAATAGCACATCGCCGCCTATCAGGATATTGGCTTCTTTATCATAAAAACACAAGGATGCAGGTGAATGACCGGGTGCAAAGATCAGATATAGGGTGGTGTTACCAAATTGTATGCTTCCGGTTTCTGGCAGATATTCATCGGGTAAGGGTGATACTTCATAACGGATCCCCATTTGCGGCGCGTAAGCTACCACTGCGGCCAGTATTTCTGATTCGCCTATGTGGAACTTTGGTTTTAATCCGTATTGATCAAATACAAATTTATTCCCCAGCACATGGTCAATATGGCAATGGGTGTTTAACAGCATTACCGGCGTTAAATTATTATCCTTTATAAAATTGGTAACTGCATTTTGTTCGGAAGCGGTATACATGCCTGGATCGATAATGACACATTCGCCGGTTTCGTCGTATAAAAGGTAAGTATTTTCCTGGTAAGGATTATTTACAAATGATTTAACTTTTGCCATGGCGTAAAAGTAAGGATTTAATTGATTTCGGAATTCGGATGTTCGATTTCGGATTTAAAGAATTTAGAAATTTTTGATTTCAGAACCTTAACATGAGGCTCAAATAAATCCGGAATCGAACATCCGAATTCGGAAATTAAAACTAATCTTCCACCAACTCCACCTCAGCAACCGGACTAAACAAATAAACCCGTTTGGTGGCTATCTCTGTACATTTAAAGCGCTTGCGCAATTGCTCTTCCTTGCGGAAAATCCTGCCGCCTTTTATTTTGAATAGCGCTTTCAGTGGTACTTTTTCTACGGTGAGTACAGATTCTTTTGGCGCGTCATATTTGCGTAGGGAGCGGTATAGATTTAAATCTGAGCAACTTGATGCTGCCGGGTTGTTCAGGTAGCTGGTGATGGCGTGTTTTACATCGGCAGGGAAAATGTCTTTTTCAAAAAAAGGCTGCATCATTTTTTTGAAGTTGGCTTTCCACTCGGTGCCGTGTGGTTTGGCTTTTTGCTTATGCTCGTTCCAGGTATGCAGATGCGCAAATTCATGCACCGTAGTTACCAGGAAAGCGTATGGGTTAAGATCGTAATTAACGGAGATGCGATGGCCTTTACCACCGTAAGGTGCCCGGTAATCACCAAATTTACTACCGCGATTACGCGAAATTTTAAACTCACATTTAAAGTAATCTATCCAGCGGCCAATCAGGGGCGCCGCGTCTGGCGGAAGATACTTTTCTAAAACTTTTACTTTATCCAATTTTTACCTCTACACAAATATAGGGATTTCATCAGTTCATAGTTGATGGTTCATAGATCATAGCCGGAAGTTTTTAAGTAATGACAAAGAGATTATTATCTGTTCATGATTCGAAAATCAAGTAACCATGAACTATGATCTATCAACCATGAACCAAGACCTCACTTCAACCAATGGTAAACAATAAAGCTGGCGGTGTAGGCCAATACGGTCATATAAGCAAATTGCGCAGCTGGCCAGCGCCAGTTCTTGGTTTCGCGGTATACTACGGCTACTGTGCTGGCGCATTGCATGGCAAAGGCATAAAACATCATGAGCGAAAACGCCACTGCCAGCGTAAACACGGGTTGCCCGGTATTGGGATTAGTAGCACTATGCATTTTTTGCTGCACCGATTCCATCTTGTCAGCATCGCCTTCCACGCTGTAAATGGTGGCCATGGTGCCTACAAACACTTCGCGGGCGGCAAAAGAACTGATAAGCGCTATGCCTATCTTCCAGTCGAAGCCCAGTGGTTTAATCACCGGTTCAATTACGTGACCGAATACACCGGCATAGGAGCTTTCCAGTTTTTCAGACGCGATAACTTTGGTGAGGCTATCTGGCGTCATGGTTTTGGTGTATTGTGGCTGATGATATTTTTGATCGATTTTGGCAAAGGTATCTCCGGGGCCATATGATTTCAGTACCCATAATATTACTGATACGGCTATGATCACCTTCCCGGCCTGCAGTACAAACGTTTTGGAACGATCATACATCGTAAAGCCTACATTTTTCCAACGGGGCATACGGTACACTGGCAGTTCCATTATAAAGTATCCACGCTCGCGGGCCTTTAAAACAAACTTCATGACAAAGGCTACGGTAACTGCCGAAACGATGCTGAGCAGGTACATGGCAGTAAGCGCCAGGCCTTGGAGGTTGAAGATCCACCATACATTGCGGTTAGGTACCACCAGGGCAATCATCAGTGTGTAAATAGGTAGACGGGCAGAACAGGCTACCAAAGGGGTAACCATAATGGTGATCATTCTGTCTTTCCAGTTTTCGATGTTACGCGTGCTCATGATAGAAGGCACCGCGCAGGCAAAACCACCAATAAGCGGCACTACCGATTTGCCGTTGAGGCCAACTTTGCGCATCACTTTATCCATCATAAATGTAACACGCGACATATAACCGGTATCTTCCAGTATCGATATCAGCGCAAAAAGTATGGCTATTTGTGGTATAAATACCATTACGCCGCTTAAACCAGCCAACACCCCATCAACTATTAAACTTACCAGCGGCCCGGCAGGCAGTATATTGCTGATCACTTTTTGTAACCAGAGAAATAGATCCCCGATCAATGACATAGGGTAGGCCGACCAGGAAAAGATAGCCTGGAAAATGAACATCAGTACGGCGAAGAAGATCACAAAGCCGAACACTTTATGCGTCAATATCTTATCAATTTTATTACTTACGGTTTCGTCATGGGCTGTTTCGGGCTTTTTAACGGTATCGTATAATAAATCGTTGATGAAATTATAGCGAGCGATGGTTTCCGTAGCCTGCGACTTTTGCGAGTGGAACGAAAACTCCTGTTCCAGTTTCTCTATCCGGTCGCTTTGTTCTGTCGAAAGATAGCTTAACGTTTCATGCTGATGCGCCAGTTGCAGGGCTAGGTAGGAGTTATCGATCTTCAGGTCGTTTTTGATCTGCGCTATAATTTGCGGGGCAATAACTTCTACATCAATGGTATCCTGTTGCAGGGCGATTTTATTGGTGTAGGCAATGGCATTTTTAAGCTGGTCAATACCTTTTATCTTGCGTGCTGAAATCGGGACTACCTGAACTCCCAGTTTTTTAGCAAACAGGTTGATATCGATATCAATGCCGGCTTTTTCAGATACATCGATCATGTTTAAAGCCACCACTATGGGTATTTTCAAATCGGCTATCTGGGTATAAAGCAACAGGTTGCGCTTGAGATTTGAAGCATCCAATATCACCACGATCAAATCGGGTGTTAATCCTTTGGCCTTATCGGCCAATACCGAAAATACAACAGATTCGTCTTTACTTTTGGGGTAGATGCTGTAAGTACCTGGCAGGTCAATGATCTCGGCGGTGCGGCCATCAGGCAACTGGCAAAAACCTGTTTTTTTGTCGACAGTAACCCCAGGAAAATTTCCTATTTTTTGATTAAGACCGGTTAGTATATTAAAGAGAGTTGATTTACCGGTGTTGGGATTCCCTACAAGTGCAACTCTTATATCGGCTTTCAATTTTTATAAAACTACTGCAACACAATGGTGGAGGCCTCAAATTTACGCAGACTTAACTGGTAGCCCGAAACATGGATAGCGATGGGATCACCAAGAGGGGCAATACGTGAAATTCTTATTTCCTCGCCCGGCAGGCAACCCATTTCCATCAGCTTTACCGACATTTCCAAATCAGTAAATTCCTTTACAATTCCTATTTCGCCTACTTCAAGTTGTGAAAGTGTCATCGTATAATTTTAAACCACAGCAAATGTAATCTTATTTATATTAAATCCAAATAAGGAGTGCGCGATTGATGTGCAAAAGTGCAGATTTTGGATGTGTGGATGAGAAATGATAAAATAATGACAAGGAGATATGTGGATGTGCAGATTATTCCCACTCGTCATTGCGAGGCACGAAGCAATCCCCGATAGGCAGAACCTCTGTTTACCGTATAGAGAGCAATGGCCGATCATGGTTAAAAGCCGCTTATGATAGGTGGAAACTATCCCATCATCTGCACATCTGCAGATTTGTGTATCTGCACATCAGAAAAATGCGGACAGTTGCAGCTTTTTTTAAATATGCCACATGATGATAGGCTCATCAATAGTACGAATACGCCTAATACAATGAATTTATTTTTTACCATAACCCGTTGCTCCTAATGTAACCAATATCGCGAACATGCCCATGCAGGTCCCCAAAGTGTCTGCAAAAAGATCACCCCATTCGGCACTGCGCCATGTAAAAAGGGTGAGCTGAAGGATCTCTATCAGCCCACCGAAAAAAATGGCAACTATTGTAACTAAAACTATCTGTTTATACGAGAGCGACCGCGGTTTTTGTTGCCTTATTATCCCATTGCATAAAAGTACTACCAGCGTGAAAAAGAAGCCGGTATGGGTCAGCTTATCAAAGCCCGGGAAAAACATCGGCGATTTGCCGGCATCTCCCAGATCAACGGCGCACATGGTAAAAACAAATAAGGCCCACAAAATAGTGAGCCCGTGATATTTTAGAAATATTTTCATTTAAGCATTTACCAAAGCCTCATAATCTGCGGCTGATAGTAATGAATCAACAGATGCTGCATCAGCAATGCTAATCTTAACCAGCCAGCCTTCGCCATAAGGGTCGGTGTTCACCAGTTCGGGCTCTCCATCTAAATCAGGATTAACTTCTATAATGGTGGCGGCAACGGGTAAAAATAGGTCAGATACAGTTTTTACAGCCTCTATCGTTCCAAAAACTTCATCTTGTTCAAGTGCTTTTCCTTTGGTAGGAACATCAACGAAAACAATATCGCCTAATTCGCGCTGTGCAAATTCGGTAATGCCTACAGTTGCTTCTTTGCCTTCAATGCGTATCCACTCGTGATCTTTAGTGTATTTTAACTCAGCTGGAAAATTCATATTGTTAATTTTGTGAGCTCAAAAATAGTAAAACTTTAGGCTCTCACAATATCTTCTAATTTATTGTTATAGGCAATAAACTTTCAGGATTCCAGCAAAAATAGACGAAATATCACGACCTTTAGATCAATAGCACAGGAAAAGAATTTACTGATCTACCAGTTTTCTATAATCGTCTGCAGACAAAAGCGAATTAACAGATTTTGGATCTTTGAGCTTAATCTTAACAATCCAGCCATCGCCATAAGGATCAGAGTTTACCAATTCGGGCTCACTTTCTAATTCTTCATTAAATTGAATGATCTCGCCGGCAACGGGCATAAATACGTCAGATACGGTTTTTACAGCCTCTATTGTACCAAAAACGTCCTCTGCGTCAATTTTCTTTCCTACGGTAGGGATGTCGACAAAAACAATATCGCCCAGCTCGCGCTGCGCGAATTCGGTAATACCTATAGTTGCTGTGTCCCCCTCAGCAAGTACCCATTCATGGTCTTTGGTATATTTTAAATTACTTGGAAAATTCATGCTTGTTGGTTTTGGTTGGTTAAAAATAATAAAACTTTGTACCACTACAAGGGGTAAGGCGCATTCATTTTAGTCAATGAGTTTTTACACGGTTAAGGGATTAGAACGATTTTATCAATCAAATTATCATAATCCCTTAATCGTGTAAATCATGGTTTGGAAACGGTTTATGCCGCGTTCGAAATATATTTTACCAAGCTTCTCTTAGCTACCGGTAATAAGGTTTGCTCTAATGGGAAGGTGATGTCGCTGTGTACATAATATACCGCTGGGTTAGGTAAAAATTTGTTACGATTAATCAGGTTCAGTTTCATGGCCTCGGGCGTATTGGTGATACTGTGCTCATAAGTATCAATAAAGGATATGTTGATGCCGCGGTATTTATCATCCTTATCTTCAAAAATAGTGAGGTGATACTCGTATATCCAGTTAGTACGCTCCTTGCCGTTTCGTAGCGAAAAATAGCCGTGATAAGGCATCAGTGGCACAATACCTACCGGGTCGATATTAAGGCGACTCTCTACAAAATCATAAATCTCTTTACCGGTTTGTATAGCAGGATTCATCTGCGACATAGCATAGGCGATGATCTGTTCAATCTCCTGCATGTTTTGATCGTCTTTAATGATCTTTTGATAGGTAAGCTTTACTGCATCGATGTCCGCCTGCGTTAAACGCTGTGGAAAGGCTTGCTGGAGCACCGTTTTGTTCTTTCTAAAATCAACCAGGTTATTGTAGTGAAAAATAAGATCGGCCAGGTTAGGATATAACCGACTCTTATCAAAGTGGCGGTTAATTTCCTGTAAATAATTCAACAGGACGTACTTTTTTTGCTCAAAATCAATATATCCCTCAATAAACCAGTTTACACCCAATGAACTCATTTTTTCAGGCTCCTTTCAATAGCTTAATTTAAACAAAAAACAGCAACTTTGCAATATGCCTTATGGAACCCTTTATTTAATACCCGTACCACTGGCCGAAGAAACGGCCGCCCAGTCATTTACCCCCTACCTGGTTGATACCATTAACAGTATCAAAGAGTACATTGTGGAGAATGAGAAAACCGCCCGCAAATTTTTAAAACTGGCTGGTTTAAAAACGCCTCAAAGCGAACTGATCATTCACGATTATAGCAAGCATAACCGGGATATGGGCAAGGCCGACTTTTTTAAAGGCTTGCAGGCAGGTAACGATGTGGGCCTGATGAGCGAAGCAGGCTGCCCCGGCATTGCCGATCCTGGTGCCGAAATTGTGGATAAGGCACACCGCATGGGTATTAAAGTGGTGCCTTTGGTGGGCCCAAGCTCTATTTTGCTTGCGCTGATGGCTTCGGGCTTTAATGGCCAAAGTTTTACCTTTCATGGTTATTTACCTATTGATAAGGTGTTACGCAGCAAAAAGATCAAAGAGCTGGAAGCCGCAGCTATTAAGCTCGATCAAACACAGTTGTTTATCGAAACGCCGTTCCGCAATAACCCTATGCTGGAAGAAATATTAAAAACAGCCAATCCCAAAACCAAGCTCTGCATAGCCACTGATTTGACGGCCCCTACAGAGTTTGTGCAAACCAAAACCATTGCCGAGTGGCAGAAAAAAGTGCCCGAGCTGCACAAACGGCCAACAATTTTCCTGCTTTTTCACCCATAAATAAAAAATGACGGTTACGCAGCAGCATACCAGTGTGTTGATAGTAGGGGCCGGGCCTTCGGGTTTGATGATGGCCGCCCAGCTATTGCGTTATGGTGTGCAGCCTGTAATTATTGATAATAAACAAGGGCCAACCACTCATTCCAAAGCACTGGCCGTGCAGGCCCGTTCGTTGGAGATATACCGGCAAATAGGTGTTATTGATACCATTATAAATGGGGGAAAGCAAGCTGCAGGTGTTGTATTTAATCAGGAAGGCAAAGAAGTAGCCGAATTATCATTAAGTAATGTAGGCGATACTCAAACAGCATTCCCGTTTGTACATCTGTATCAGCAAAGTAAAAATGAACGCCTTCTGCTCGATTTTTTAACGCTCAATTGCTGCCCGGTCTATTGGAATACATCGTTATTGACCATAGAACAACAAGCGGGTAAAGTGCTGGTGCAATTGCAGGCTGGTGAAGAAACCCAGCACATCACCTGCGATTGGCTCATTGGAGCCGATGGTGCACATAGCCTGGTGCGGAAACAGCTGCAGATACCTTTTAATGGCGATACTTATCAACACCAATTTTACCTGGCCGATGTAAAAATCAATAATGCTTTTGGCGATAAGGTAGCCCTCTTTTTAGCAAAAAAAGGGTTTGCTGCATTTTTTCCAATGCCCGAGGAGCAGTGCTACCGTATTGTTGGCCAACTGCCCGAAGGGTTTGATCAGCAGGAAGATTTACAAATAGAAGAAATATTGCCTTTTCTGAATGCCATTACCAGGCAAACTATTGGGGTAGAACATACCAACTGGTTTACCACCTACCGCCTGCATCACCGAATGGCCGATAATTTCAGGCAGAACAGGTGTTTTTTAATTGGCGACGCCGCGCATATCCATTCGCCTGTGGGCGGACAGGGCATGAACACTGGTTTGCAGGATGCTTATAACCTGGCCTGGAAACTGGCCGGCGTAGTCAACAAACAATTGCAGGAAAAAGTATTGGATAGCTATGCCGCCGAACGTATGCCGGTAGCTAAAGACCTATTGAATACTACCGATCGTATTTTTAAACTGATACTGTCGCGTAATTGGTTTGTAGGCCTGTTCAAAAAATGGGCGTTACCTGCCATACTGAAAAACGTTTGGGGTAAACCGGCATTAAGAGAAACTTTTTTTAGGAGAATATCCCAAACCGGGATCAGCTATCGCGAAAGCCAGATCAATCTGCACCTCAGTCATGATTCGCCCATAAAAGCCGGCGACAGACTTCCTTACCTCAAAGTGTTCGACGAAAAGAAACAACAGGAAACAGATTTGCATGAATGGTGCAGCAAGCCTGGTTTTACCATGATAACCATAGGCAAATTGCAGGAGCTCGATCTGTTTACCCTTGCCAAATGGATCACCCAGAATTATACAGGCACCCTTAACTTTTTTTATCTGCCACCATCAGCTAAAAACCAACACGTGTTTGATGCTTTTGGTATTAAAGAGAAACAGAAAAAGGCCCTTATCATTCGCCCGGATATGCACATCGGTTTTATTAATGATGTGGTTGATATAGACATGATGGATAACTACCTGCAGAATGTAGTTGGCTTTGTTAAAACATAACCAAAAAGCGCCTGCATGTAAAAACACACAGACGCCCGACCTGACATCATGAAAAAAAGGATAATAGAATTAACCCTGCTGGAAACTATCTTTAAACAGTGGTTCGGGCTGATACTCCTGGTAACTGGTTATGGAAAGCCCATGTTGCATTTTTAATATAAAAGTATCGACCACAAATTTTTCTGATACATCGCCTTCTGCCAATACCATAAACTCCGCCAATTGATTAACCAGGGTTAAAATACCGGTAGTATAAGTAATAGCCACTTGGTGCGAAGAAATATCATTGATATGCGATTCTATCAGTTCAAATTGCGGTAATTCAAATTTTACAGGGTTACCCAGATTGTCAGCAAGTCCGGGTATCTTATTATCCAGCGTTTGTATAAAATGCCCAACCGCAAAACTCAATTTATAATGCAATGAGTTGGCCCGGCCATCATGTGCTTTTAACGCAGTAAAAGTTTTAAACTCCCGGTTGGGATTGTAGGTCTGCATTTTGAGTAAAAACTCCTGGTACGATGCCTGTAATACATTTCTTTCAAACTTACCCCGTACCGATGCATCAATAATCTGTTTATATGCTAATTTGATAAGTGCCATTTTCTTGATTTTTAGAGTTTTTAGGTTGTTCGTTTTACGTGATACGTTATATGTTTTGAAAGGGGAATAACGTACAACGTCAAACGTATCACGTCAAACTTTTAAAGTGCTACGCCAAGGGTAAAAGTGCCCGAATATCCTGCTGAAACGCTGCCAGTTAAAGCCAGGGTTTCCAGAGCAAGATCGGTTGCCGAATCACCAAAAACACTATCGTTTGCGTTGCGGATAGGGTTTATACCATGCGCGGCATATAGAGTGGAAACATGCACGGCATCAGATATAGTTTCAGAGAAAGTAAGCTGTGATACTTTTTTTAATACACTATTCACAAAAACTTCCATGTGTATGTGCGTGGCCCTGCCGCCATACCAACCAGGGTAAATGGTAGTAAATTTGGCTAGTCCTGAGCTATCTGTCAATAAGTATCCGCGCAACCAGGTTTCGCCCACATAGCTTTTGCTGCCCAGTAAGCCCGGTTGGTTGGCATATCCGGAGTAATAGCCATCTTTATTGCAATGCCATATGTCTACCCGGGCGCCAGTAACTACGTTACAGTTGTCGTTTACGTTCACTACCAGGAAATTTACAGTCAGAGGTACCCCGGCTTGTCCACTGGTAACATCTGCCCGGTTTAGCGGGTTAGTTATTTCGCCACCAACATAAGGGTAAGGTCCCTCTGTTTCCGTTGGGGTAGTAGTACATGTAGTGCCGTTGGTTGATGTAGTAGTGGTAGTGGTACTGTCTGTTTGGGCAGCTGCCGAATCTTTTTTACAGGCTTCAATGAGCAGAGGGCCCGCTGCTGCGGCTACAGCAAAGGTGCGAAGAAAGCTTTTACGTTCCATGGTCTACAGGATTAATAAGGTTAAACAATGTTTATTAACGCCTGTAAATGTATATAGGGAAGTAACCAGGACGCGGAATGTATCGGTAAACAGTGATTTTGTGCCGATAGACACGGTTTTTTCATCTGAATTTCATCCAGTTACGGATAATATCATGATAGCTGTCGCTTACCGGTAGTTCTACATCGGTTAATTTAATTTTACGGTTCTGGATAGAACGGATCTTGCTCAATGGTACAATATAACTGCGGTGTATGCGCTGAAATTTATCGGGAGGTAATTTTTCAAGTACTTTTTTCAGGGACATCAATGTAAGGACCGTTGGGGCATTGGTTTGATGTATCTTAATATAATCTTCCATACTTTCGATATATTCAATGGCGGCCAGGTCTATTTTTACCATGCGGTATTCCGAATATACATACAGACTTTCTTCTGGCTGTGCGTTACTTGCCGGGTTTTTGTATCGATAATAATCCACAGCCTTTTCCACGGCTTTTTCAAAGCGTTTAAAATCGATAGGTTTCAGGATATAGTCCAGTGCCTCCAGCTCAAAGCCTTCGTAGGCAAAGTTTTTATAGGCGGTGGTAAATATTACTATGGGTTTTACCGGTAACGATCGTACCAGATCGATACCGGTAATATCGGGCATATTAATATCAATAAAAAGCAGATCGACGGGTTTAGTTTTTAAAAACTCAGCGCCGGATATGGCATCATCAAACGTTTTAATCAGCTGCAGGGCCGGAAAGTGCGATACGTATTCTGCTATCAGTCTTAGCGCCAGTGGTTCATCGTCAATAGCGATACATTGTAATGCCATAAATTATACCTGGTTAATGATAAGCTGTACCGAATACTCTTTATCCTCATTCCATATGTTGAGTAAATGCTTTTCAGGGTACAAATGATTTAAACGCAGCTGTGTATTCCTGATGCCTATTCCACCGCGCTGATTTTCCTCGCGGCGCACAAAAATATGGTTTCTGCAAAAAAAAGAAATATCAGTATCACTCACGCTAATCTTAATATCGATAGTTGTTTTTTCATGTTTGCTTACGCCGTATTTAAATACATTTTCAATAAAAGTCATCAGCACAAGTGGCGCTATTTTTTTGCTTTCAATATCGCCCGTCACAATAAAATTGACCCTGGTATTATTACCAATGCGTAAACGCTGTAATTCGATATAATCGCTGATACAGTCTACCTCGTTTTGCAGCGGAACCATATCGGCTGCCACATCATCGGTTACATAACGCATAATATTGGATAACTTCATGATGCTATCTGCGGCGTGATCATCCTTTATAACGGCTAGTGTGTAAATGTTATTGAGCGTATTGAATAAAAAATGCGGATTGATCTGGGCCTTTAGGAAGGATAGCTCGGCCGTGGTTTTATCAGCCTCGGCCTGTATGGCGCGGCGCTCGGTGAGCCGCCATTGTTGTATGATCCTGATGGCGGTACTTAATGCCATGATCATGATAAATATAAATATGCTGATGCTGTCGGTTGGTCGTAAACGCCAAAAACGATGTTTACCATAAGGTTGCCCGTTGGGGAACATGGGTGGTGGGAATTGTCGCGTCGTATCTCCCGAAAATCCGGGACGAGATCCCATTATTCCATCTGTTGGCATGGTTTCAGGACCTGGATAACCCGGCGGAAATGACCCAAATGGCGGCCGGGCACGTCCATACATACCCATTGTTCGGTGCCCGATACTGCGTAACAATTTGTCAAAAGGCTGCAGATAATATACCCCGCCAAACAGCAATAGTACAATGATGCTGTATAACACGTATCTTCTTTTTAAAAAGAATGCAGGGATAAAAAAGTATGCATTGCTGTAAAAAAGAAAAACGTAGGTATAGCAGAATAACCAGTAGCTGTGCTTTTCTAATATAGACCAGGTGATATCGCCCTGCCAGCGATTACTTAAGAATAGCAGCGGGAAGGCCATAAATAATAACCAGCCGGCAATATGTATAATAACGGAAAAGGCTTTAAAGCGCGACATGTATAAAGTAACGCATTCAAAGCCGTTAATAAAAAATGTATCGGTATTTAGGCTGTTTGTATAGATGAATTACCCGTGTATGGTTTCGCTTTTGCCGTAGTTCTGGATCACCTGGGCTTCATATTTCAAAAACTCGGCCCAGCGTTTATCCACATCAATTTCAACAGCGTATTTTTTGGCCAGGCGAATGAACATAGCATAATGGGTGGCTTCGCTCACCATGAGCTCGTGGTAAAATTCGGATAAATGAGTATCGTCAATATTTTCTGACAGTACTTTGAACCGTTCGCAGCTGCGTGCTTCTATCATGGCCGAAAATAGCAGTCTGTCGATCAATTGAGCTTCACGACCACCGCCTATGATGATGAATTTGCGCAGCTCATTCACATAATTATCCTTGCGCTCGCGGCCTAGTACAAAGCCGCGTTGGAGTATAATATCATGTACGCGTTTAAAGTGATCCATCTCTTCCTGAACCAGCAGCGCCATCTCCTGAACCAGGTCGTTCAGATTAGGGTTTTGTACAATAAGGGTAATGGCATTGCTGGCGGCCTTCTGCTCGCAAAAAGCATGATCGGTCAGTAACTCCTCAATATTGCTTTCCACCACGTTTTTAACCCAAAGCGGATCGGTAGGCAGCTGTAGTTTCAATATGGTTTTTTCGCTCACAGGAACAAAGATAGGAAGATAGAATCAAGAAATAAGAATCAAGACCAGATGATAGATTACCTATATAGTCCCTTGCTTTCAATAAATTTCAAGACCGGGTCGGGTACAAAATATTGTACGTTCTTTTTTTCGGCGATGGATTTACGGATGAAAGTTGCCGATAGTTCCATTTGCGGGGTCATGGTGATAGTAACCGCTGGATGATCGGCGAGCTCGGCATTTTCATAACCAGGACGGGGATATACATATATTTTATAATCGCGCAATATCAGCTTGTAATTCTTCCATTTATGCAGCGTACCCAGGTTGTCAGATCCCATGATGAGGGCAAAGTCATGTTCGGGATATTTTTCTTTCAGATGGGCGAGTGTATCAATGGTGTAGGATGGCTGGGGTAATTTTAGTTCCACATCGCTTACGCTAATATTGGTGGCATGATCTGTAGCTAGTTTGGCCATTTCTAACCTGTCATAAGTATTGATCAGATCGCCATACTTTTTAAGCGGATTTTGTGGCGATACCACCAGCCAAACTTTATCAAGCGTGGTATGATTAGCCATATAATTGGCAATAATCAAGTGCCCAATGTGTATGGGATTAAATGAACCAAACAGTAAGCCTATTTTCATGTGGTGCCCCCTAACCCCCTGAAGGGGGAATGATTAATAATGTTTTTGTAGGGCCCCTGCTCTGAATGAGTTATTCAGAACTCCCCCTTTAGGGGGCTGGGGGGCTAATAAAGTTTTTTACCAATTCCTCGGCTTCCTTACAAGCCGTTTCAAGATCGTAATTTTTGAGGATAATGTCAAACTGTGGGGCGTATTTTAGCTCTTTTTCGGCTTTGGCAAAGCGTTCTTTTAGCTTTTCCTCACTGTCAGTACCACGACCAGTAAGGCGTTCTATCAAAACTTCCAGCGATGGGGGCTGTACAAATATGGCCAGGGCCTGCCCGTCGTACTTGCGTTTCAGGTGCATGCCGCCTTCTACGTCAATGTCAAATATCACGGTTTTACCTTTTGCCCAAATGCGTTCAATTTCGGTACGCAGAGTACCGTAAAATGTACCGCTGTAAACCTCTTCAAACTCCACAAACTGTTTTTTGGCAATACGGTGCAAAAATTCTTCCTTGCTGATAAAGTAATAATCTTTTTCATGCACCTCATCGCCACGGCATTCACGGGTGGTTGCCGAAATGGAAAATTCAAGCTCCGGCATTTTGCTAAGCAGGTGATGTACGATGGTGGTTTTGCCTGCTCCCGATGGGGCTGAGAATATGATGAGTTTACCTTCTATGGACATTCTTGATTCTGTCATTGGGTCATTAGTATCATCGGGTCATTATTCATCTTATTATGTAATGACTTAATGACCCGATGACTCAATGACTATGCTATAAAACGTTTAACAGTTGTTCTTTAATTTTTTCAAGCTCTTCTTTCATGCCTACTACCAGTTTCTGGATGTTGGCATCGTTGGCTTTGGAGCCCAGCGTATTTATTTCGCGACCGATCTCCTGCGAGATAAAACCGAGCTTTTTACCGTTTGCATCAGCATTTTTCAGGGTTTCGATAAAATACTCACAATGTGTTTTCAGTCGTATTTTTTCCTCGGTGATATCCAGTTTATCAATATAGTATATCAGTTCCTGCTCAAAACGATTTTGGTCGATAGCTTCCCTGTCGGCAGCTTCGCTTAAAAATGTATTCAGACGTTCACGTATCAGGGGTACCCGTTTAGGATCTTCCAATTCCACCAGTTCCAGGTTTTTCAGGATGATATTGATGCGGTGTTTTACATCATTTTCGAGTACGTTGCCTTCATCCGATCGGAATTGCTGAAATGCAGCCAAAGCCTGTTGAAATGTTTTTTCAACCAATTTCCATTCATCTTCTGATGCCGTTTCGTCGTCATATTTTACCACCTCGGGCAAACCTAAGGCAAGCTGTAACAGGTTGGTAGTGGGTTCGTTAAGTTCCTGACTTACCTCTTTTAGCTGCAGGTAGTATTGTTTAAGTAAATCCTTATCAATACCCGCAGCTTTTACTGCCGTATTTACCTGTTCAATGTTGATAGACAGGTTTACTTTACCACGTTCAATTTGCTTACTGCAATCATTACGCAGCTGAAACTCTTTTTCAGAGAATATTTTTGGCAAGCGAAGGGATAGTTCAAGGAATTTGCTGTTCAGGGATTTGATCTCAACGGTATATTTAGTATTACCGGAGTCAAAACTGGCAATTCCATACCCTGTCATGGATTTTATCATGTGCAAAGATAGGGTTTTTGTTTTGAAGTTTGAAAAGTATGAAGTTCTGAGCCTGAAGTCTTGAGTTCTGAGCCCAAAATTCAAATTATTAATTGATTTTTAACTAAACTCGATATAATCAAGAGCCCTTTTTATTCAGTTACGACTTAAGAATCAGAACTCAAGACTTTAGGCTCAATCCCAAGTTTAACACTTTTTTACATTTGGTGTAAAATACAGTTGGTATCTTTACGTTATATCACATTCATGTATTATCGTTTTCCCCTGCTTCTTATAGCCTGTATTTGTTCCGCTTTAATAGCTTCAGCTCAGGAATTTACACTCAAAGGAGTGATCTCCAAAAAGAGTACACCTGAGCGTATTGGCCAGGTTTTGATCAAAAACCTCAAAACTAACAGCCTCATGATCAGTGACGACCTGGGTTGGTTTTCGATCAAGGCTTCTGCCGGCGATACCTTACTTTTTACAAAGGAAGAGTTTACCCCGCAAAAAGTTGTGGTGCTGAATAACAGCGATATGCCGGTATACATGCAGCCGGTAATCAAGCTGGCCGAAGTAAAAGTGCTTGGCCGAACAAAAAAGCAGGAACTTAACGCCATCATGAACGATTACCGTAAACAAGGTACTTATTATAGCGGTAAGCCTCCCGTGCTCTCGTTTTTAAGCAGCCCAATCACAGGGCTTTACGAACTGTTTGGTAAAACCCCTGGACGTGCACGCCGATTTGCCAATTTTGCCAAAGGAGAAGCCGAGCAGGCCGAAATTAACAGGCGCTACAATGTATATTTTGTAAAACAGTATACCAAACTGCCAACAGATAGTGCCGCTCGCAGGTTCATGAATTACTATACCCCATCCTACGAGGACCTGAAAGGCTGGACCGATTATGACCTGATCAAACAGATGCAAAAGTCGTATGAGTATTATAAAAACAGTGGAGAGAAAGATATGCTCGAGGGCTTAAATTCGCCAACTTTTATCAAAAAAGATACTACACTGAGGCTCTCAGAACCGGGAGAGACATTGAAAAAAGAGAAACATTAATTTTTTGGAGTAAGGATTAGGGGAACAAGGAGCAAAGATCTTTGGAGTAAAGAGCAAGGACCGAATAAAGATTTGGGAGAGGGTATAGGAGTAACGCTTTTTGCAACAAATAAGAAAAAGATCGTTAATCCAAAGATCCTTGTTCTTTGCTCCAAAATAACTAAATCCCCAAAGACTCACAGGCTTTTTCGGCGGCTAGTTTTTCGGCGTTCTTTTTGCTGAATTCTTTGCCTTCGCCTACCACCTCGCCATCAACGCTCGCTTGTACGGTGAAAAGTTTGGCACTTTCACCTTCCAGGTTGGTTACCAGTTCAAAGATAATATCACGACCATGGCGCTGGCACCATTCAATCAATTTGCTTTTAAAATTGGTTTCGGTTTGTTCCAGCTTGTGGATATCAATATGCGATTTGATGATGTGGTTGATCAGGAAGTTTTTGGTAAAGTCGTATCCCTTATCCAAATAAACGGCACCCACAAGCGCTTCAAAAGCGTCCCCTAGTAACGACCCCTGCCTGCTTGAGTTAAGCATGCGGCTATCATACTCAATGAGTTTATCAAAACCCAGTTTACGGGCAAGCTGGTTAAGATTTACGCGGCTTACTATCTTGGAGCGTAGCTCGGTTAAAAAGCCTTCGTCTTCATACGGATATAATTTAAAGAGTACCTCGGCAACCACGCTGCCCAGCACGGCATCGCCCAGAAACTCCAGGCGCTCGTTGCTGTTTTTTACCCCTTTTTTTACGTTTTGGGCAACCGACTTATGCCGGAAAGCCAAACGGTATAAAGACAAATTGCCCGGCACAAAACCGAGCAAATTCTTTAAAATCTTAACGTATTTCCTGTTGGGTGATATATATAGCTTATAAAACTGACTGATAGGCATCCACAACCACAATTAATCTTCGTACTTTTTAAATATAACAGAAGCATTATGGCCACCAAAACCAAATCCGTTGCTTTGAACTATCTTTATTTCACGCTTTTGGGCAGTGTTAAAGGTAAAGTTGATTTTAGGGTCAAAAGCAGGATCGTCGGTAAAATGGTTAATAGTAGGGGGAATTATACCATTTTTTAAAGCTAATATAGATGCTATGGCCTCAATTGCGCCGGCAGCACCCAGGAGGTGACCAGTCATTGATTTGGTTGAACTGATATTAATACGGTAAATATCATTGCCAAAAACATCATGTATAGCCTTAATTTCCTGCGGATCGCCAATTGGTGTAGATGTTCCGTGAACATTTACGTAATCGATATCGGCAGGGGTAAGGTTAGCATCTTCTAAAGCTGCACGCATAACGGCTGCCGCGCCTAAACCTTCCGGGTGTGGAGCGGTCATGTGGTAAGCATCGGCACTCATGCCTCCGCCTATCATTTCGGCATAAATTTTTGCGCCGCGTGCTTTAGCGTGTTCCAGTTCTTCAAGAATAATGGTACCAGCACCTTCACCGGCCACAAAACCATCACGATCCAAATCAAACGGACGCGAAGCCGTTGCCGGATCGTCGTTACGGGTTGACAGGGCGTGCATTGCATTAAAACCGCCAATACCGGCTTCGTTAATGATGGCTTCAGAACCACCGCTGATAAACATATTAGCTTTACCCATGCGGATATAGTTAAATGAATCAATCAGGGAGTTGTTTGATGAAGCGCAGGCAGATACCGTTGTAAAGTTGGGGCCACGTAAGCCATATTTAATAGAGATATGACCAGGGGCAATATCAGCTATCATTTTAGGTATAAAGAAAGGGTTAAAGCGAGGTGAACCATCGCCTTTGGCAAAGTTCATCACCTCGTCAAGGAAGGTTTTTAAACCACCTATGCCCGCTCCCCATATAACACCTATACGGTTAACATCTAATTTTTCGAAATCTAATCCTGCATCCTTTACGGCTTCTTCAGTTGAAAAAAGAGCGTATTGAACAAAAGGATCTAATTTTCGGGCGTCTTTACGGCCCAGGAAACCATCCGCATCAAAGCCCTTAACTTCACATGCGAATTTAGTTTTGAACTTTTCAGTGTCAAAACTTTTAATTAAGGCAGCGCCACTTACCCCATTGATCAAACCGTTCCAGTATTCTGAAACTGTGTTACCAATAGGAGTAAGTGCTCCAAGCCCGGTTACTACAACTCTTTTAAACTCCATTTAATCCAGTTAGGGAGTCTTATTTAACGTTTTTTTCAAGATAAGCAACTGCCTGGCCAACAGTACCAATAGTTTCAGCCTGATCGTCAGGAATAGCCACGTTAAATTCTTTTTCAAACTCCATGATTAGTTCCACGGTGTCTAACGAGTCGGCACCAAGATCATTGGTGAAACTCGCTTCTGGTGTAACTTCACTTTCGTCAACACCCAGTTTTTCTACGATAATAGCTTTTACTCTTGAAGCGATATCAGACATAGTCTTTATAGTTTAATGATTAATAAAAATTCAGTGCAAAGAAAAATAAATTCTGTCAATTATCAAATCTAAAACTTTTACAATATATTTCGGTAACAAAATTTTATTCAAACGGTTTGTATTCGTAATTTTGACGTTTGTAAAAGTAATGATTTTGAACAGGAAATTTTTAAAGTTTGAGATCGATTTTGATTTTGTGCTTATCGCCATAACCACATCATTAAAAGATTACCGTATTTGTTACCTTATCAACAAATCTTTAAATTTTAATTTCGTGCGGTCAAACGACCTCTCTGTCGATATCTATCAGGGGGCCGAACCTGTATTGTTCTCCCTTTTTCATTACCAGTGGGAAACCACCGAAACCGACTTCTATTTTATTGGTAATAAGGGGTCTGACGGTTATCTGGTGCCCGAGATCAGGAGCGCCGATTACTTTGTTATGATCAAGAATTATATTGACGATGACGACCTGGACAGCCTGGTATCAACCATTAATAAGATACCCGAAGTTGTGGCCGCCGTAAAGATTGATCCGAAAAAAATAAAATCACGGGAAAATCTGTTATTTTAGCGCAAAATTTAAAAAAAGAGTGTTGGTTTTACACTAATATAAATGTAAGCCAGTTTAACCCGAACAATATGAAACTATACTATAATCGTACTAAAATTGTAGCCACCATGGGCCCGGCGTCAGCTAAAAAAGATGTTTTATTAGCTATGATCAAAGCCGGTGTTAATGTTTGCCGCCTTAATTTTTCGCACGGAAGACCGGAGGATCATAAAGCCGTAATTGACATCATTCGTGAAATTAACGAACAATACAAAACCAACGTTGGCATCCTGGCCGATTTACAGGGCCCTAAAATCCGTATCGGTTTGGTAAAAGATGGTGGCATACACCTGGTTAACGGAACTCATATTAAAATCACCACTCAGGAATGTATCGGTAATGATGAGCAGATCTACATTACTTATGATACCTTCCCACAGGATGTACAAGCCAACGAAATTATTTTGTTGGACGATGGTAAACTGCAGTTACGCGTTATTGAAACCAACAAAAAAGACACCGTTATCTGCGAAGTGGTACACGGCGGTATCCTAACTTCACGCAAAGGAGTTAACCTGCCAAATACTAAAGTATCTATCCCAAGCTTAACCGAAGAAGATTTGATCAACCTGCAATTCGCACTGAAATATGATGTGGAGTGGATAGGTTTATCATTTGTACGTACCGGTCAGGATATTACTGAATTAAAACATATCATCGCGCAAAGTGGTAAAGCTGCCAAGGTTATCGCCAAAGTAGAGAAGCCGGAAGCTATTGATAACATCGACGAAATTATTGCCGCTACAGACGGTGTGATGGTAGCCCGTGGCGACCTTGGTGTAGAAATGCCATTGGAAGAAGTTCCATTATTACAAAAAATGATCGCGAGCAAATGTCGTGCGGCTTCAAAACCGGTAATTGTAGCTACCCAAATGCTGGAATCTATGATCACTACCCCACGTCCAACACGCGCCGAGGTAAATGACGTAGCCAACTCGGTACTGGATGGCGCCGACGCGGTGATGCTTAGCGGCGAGACTTCAGTTGGTGAGTTCCCGGTTATTGTTATCGAAACCATGGCTAAAATTGTGCGTAACGTGGAGGAGTTTGGTTACAGCTTTAATACTGCTAAAGTTAATAATACTGATCCATCTTCGCCAGATTACCTGAGCAACGCGGTTTGCGAATCGGCCGTTCACCTGGCGCAGCACACCAATGCGGTAGGTATCGTATCCATGACCACATCTGGTTATACCGCTTTCCAGATCTCGAGCCACAGACCACAGGCAAGTACTTATATATTCACCTCCAACAGGCAATTGCTAAATGCTTTAAGTTTGGTTTGGGGTGTACGTGCCTTTTTCTATGATAAACTGGAAAGTACCGACCAAACTATCAGCGATGTAAACGGCATCCTGAAATCAGAAGACCTCATCAAAGCCGGCGACGTAGTGATTAATACCGCCGCTGTGCCTATTATTAAACAAGGTAAAACCAATATGCTTAAAGTAAGCATTGTTGAATAACCTTATTTAAATATACTTTTAATGGAAAAAGGCTCGCCGTAATGATGAGCCTTTTTTGTTTATATAGGTTTTTGTTCCGATTGAAGCCTTATGTTGCTTTCTGTTTCTTCACCCCCATGATCAGCAGCCACAGGCAGATGCTTATTTCGCCAATGCTGGCGGGTATGGTAACAAAACTAGAAATGGTCATTTTACCGTAGCCTGTAAATAGAAAATCACAGGTAAAATCTATCAGGTAACTCAAACCTCCCAGTATCAAAAAAACACCTAAAATCTTCGGCAGAAAGCCCGATTTATATACCAGGTAACCAAAAGGGAGCAGCCAAAGTCCCCAGAATATAGAAGCTACCTGATTACCCTGGCTATAAAAGTGAAGATTTAACATCACCTGGGCCTGCAGATGGGGCAGATCAAATGTGTGCAGGTAGCTGGCTTTACCAATAAGGGTTAATACCGCAAAATAGTTAAGGATATTTACAAAAGCCATTGGTATCTGAACCAGGGCCAATATGACCATCAGAATAGCATAGTTTTTATTTACCTCTTTTAATAATTTGTACAAAGCAAGTGGAAGTAGCAAAAAGAAGATATAACAAATGAAATAGACCAAAATGCCCAGGCGGAATAATGTTTCAGATTCGGTGATATTTTTAAAAGTTGTAGCCGCATCGCTCCAAACAATAAGCTTTCCGGGAATATACATCAGGACAAAAATGCCCGTAACTATATTGACAAGATATAATAAGCCTGCGATCCTGGCATTTTTTTGTGGGGGTAGACTGGTGGAAAATTCAGTCATGGTGGTGTAGGTTAGTGATTAGCTGTCATTTTGATTCGAGCACATCAAAATTGTTACAGCTATTAAAGGGGCGCGAGCAAAAAAGGGCTGTCACCCTGAGCTTGTCGAAGGGTAGAGCGCAGAAGCCTGCCTACTATGCTTCGACTGAGCTCAGCATGACAGTCTTATTCATATTTAAGGGATTAGAAGGGAGTTACTTCGCCTTCTCGTAAGTTTTGGGATCAATTGCCGCGGGCGACCAGTCCTTTAAAAAATCCATCACCTTTTCTTTGCTGTGCCCTTTGCCTTCTTCCAGGTAACCTGAGTTTTGAGTATGCAGACGTGTGCCTTTGTCATCCAGCACTACAAATACCGGGAATCCGAAACGTTGCGGATAACCCAGATCGGCCAGCACGGCTTTGTTCTCATTTTCTTTACTGTAGTTTACATGCAAAACCACGTAGTTATCATTCAGGTATTTGTTCAGGTCGGCATCTTTGGTCACCAGATCGTTAAACCGCAGGCACCAGACGCACCAGTTGCCGCCAATTTGCAAAAGCACGTTTTTATGCTGTTGTGCCGCCTGTTTTACCGCGGCTGCGATCTCTGCTTTAGCATCGGCATTGGGGTTATATACGTGAGGTTGTTCCTGCGCGCGGACGCTCCGTGTAAAAGCAGCCAAAAGTACTATCAGAATTAATTTTTTCATGTATAGGGATTGATAATTTAATTGACAGTTTAATATAACTGATCAATATGCTGTAAGCTACAAAAAATGATATAAAAAGATAATTTTTTAATTATTAACACGCGTAAGGAATTGATAATCAAAGTATTGCTATTTTATATATAATGCGGGAGCCTATTAATTGACATGTGTGGAAAACTCTGAAATAAAAGGTAATACCGATACTGATAGCTTTGATTAAAACACCCTTAGTGTTTTGAGTTATCGCTCTCTCATCTTCTAAATCTATAATACTATGGCCAAAAACATTACCTCCAAAATGTCCGCCTCCAGCAGCGGGAAAGGGCTTAAAACAACACGCTATTTCACTAAAGAAGGAATTAACGTATTCGATCTGTTTACATATGATAAGCGATCGTCGGTAATCCGCAACCCATCGGGCGATGCGGTGTTTGAAATGAACGATGTAGAAGTGCCTGTTACCTGGAGCCAGGTGGCAACCGATATATTGGCACAAAAATATTTTCGGAAAGCTGGCGTACCGCAGGCCGATGGCAGCATCGGGACCGAAAAAAGCATCAAGCAGGTGGCTCACCGCATGGCCAACTGCTGGAAAGACTGGGGCGTGCGCTATGGCTATTTCGCCAGCCCAAAAGACGCTGATATTTTTTATGATGAAATAGTTTATACCATTGTTGGGCAACTGGCCGCGCCAAACTCGCCGCAATGGTTCAATACCGGGTTGCATAATTCGTATGGTATCACAGGTAAGCCACAGGGGCATTACTTTGTTGATCCGCTTACCGAAACGCTCAGCAAATCAACTTCCGCTTATGAGCGCCCACAGCCGCATGCCTGTTTTATATTGTCTGTTGATGACGATCTGGTGAACAAGGGCGGCATCATGGATCTTTGGGTACGCGAGGCCCGTATATTTAAATATGGATCGGGTGTGGGTACCAACTTCTCCAAGATTCGCGGCGAAACAGAAAAACTGGCCGGTGGTGGTTATTCCTCAGGCTTAATGTCTTTCCTCAAAATAGGTGACCGTGCCGCCGGTGCCATCAAATCGGGCGGTACAACACGCCGGGCGGCCAAAATGGTTTGCCTCGATCTGGATCACCCCGAAATTGAAGGTTTTGTGAATTGGAAAGTAGAGGAGGAAAAGAAAGTGGCCGCGCTGATAGCCGCCGGTTATTCGTCCGACTATGAAGGCGAGGCTTATCGTACCGTATCTGGCCAAAATTCTAACAATTCGGTGCGCGTACCCAATAGCTTTTTCCACGCCCTTAGAGCAGAGAACCCCTGGGAACTTACCAGTCGCATTACTGGTAAAGTGACCAAAACCGTCGCCTCGCAAAAACTTTGGGACGATATCGCTTTTGCTGCCTGGGCCTGCGCCGATCCGGGTGTGCAGTTTGATACCACCATTAACGAGTGGCATACCTGCCCCGAAGGTGGTCGCATCAATGCCTCCAACCCCTGCTCCGAGTATATGTTCCTGGATAATACGGCCTGTAATCTGGCTTCTATTAACCTGGCGCATTTTTTTGATCCGCAAACCCGGGTATTTGATGTAAAAGGATTTGAATATGCCTGCCGCATGTGGACTATCGTATTGGAGATCTCCGTACTGATGGCACAATTCCCATCCGAAGAAGTAGCGCAGTTATCTTACGATTACCGAACCCTGGGCCTGGGTTATGCTAATCTGGGTTCGGCACTCATGGTGAACGGTATTCCTTACGACAGTGATAAGGCCCGCGCTATTGGTGGGGCCATCACCGCTATTATGACGGGGACGGCCTATGCTACTTCGGCCGAAATGGCCCGTGAGCTGGGACCTTTCCGCAAATACAACGATAATAAACAGCATATGCTGCGGGTAATGCGCAATCATCGCTACACGGCTTATAACTCTACCGAAAATTATGAGAATCTGGAGATAGCCCCTCCGGGTATCGATCCAAAATATTGTCCGGATTATCTGCTGTCGGCCGCCTGCAACGCCTGGGATAAGGCTGTAGAAATGGGCGAGAAGCACGGCTATCGCAACGCTCAAACTACCGTAATTGCCCCAACAGGCACCATTGGTTTGGTGATGGATTGCGATACTACCGGCATCGAACCCGATTTTGCGCTGGTGAAATTCAAAAAGCTATCGGGTGGTGGTTATTTCAAGATCATCAACCAGGCGGTGCCCGAAGCCTTACGCAATTTGGGTTACCGCGAGCACGAGGTTACCGCCATTGTAAACTACGCCAAAGGTTCGGCCAGCTTAAAAGGCGCGCCGCATGTGAATACCGACAGCTTAAAAGCTAAAGGTTTTACCGATGATGAACTGGAAAAACTCGATAAAGGACTGGTATCGGCCTTTGAGATCAGCTTCGCGTTCAATATCTGGTCGCTGGGCGAGGAATGTCTGAAACGCCTGGGCATCACTGCCGACCAATATAACGCGCCCGACTTTAACGTACTGCGTGCGCTCGGTTTCAGCAAAAAACAAATAGCCGAAGCCAATGAGTACATCTGCGGCACCATGACCATTGAAGGTGCCCCTTATCTGAAAGAAGCACATTACCCCATTTTTGATTGCGCCAATAAATGCGGCGCCAAAGGCGAACGTTACATCCACGCGCATGGTCACATCAAAATGATGGCTGCGGCGCAACCTTTCCTGTCAGGCGCTATATCCAAAACCATCAACCTGCCTAATGAAGCTAAGGTTGATGAGATCAAGGATTGCTACCAGCTATCATGGGAGCTGGGGCTGAAAGCCAACGCGCTTTACCGCGATGGCTGCAAGCTGAGCCAGCCGTTATCCACCAAATCCGACGCCAAAGAAGAGGCAGACGATAAACTGGAAACCGTAGAAGAAGTACTGGGTGAAGCGGCCAACGTAAAACTAAGTGATCTGACACCTGAGCAGGTGATCGAGGCGGCGATAGCCATTATGGAAAAATCAAAAGACACCAACTTTATGCGCGAACTGTCGCGCGTGGTGCAAAAGAAGAGTTTGCCCTTTAAACGCCGCGGGTTTACGCAAAAAGCCACTATCGACGGGCAAAATGTATTTGTGCGCACCGGCGAATATGAGGATGGTACCCTGGGCGAAATATTTGTGGATATGCACAAGGAGGGTGCTACCTTCCGCTCGCTCATGAACTGTTTTGCCATTGCCGTTTCGGTGGGCCTACAATACGGAGTGCCGCTGGAAGAGTATGTAGAGAAATTTACTTTCACTCGTTTTGAGCCTGCCGGTATGGTATCGGGCCATGCCAATATCAAGAGCGCCACCAGTATTATCGATTATATTTTCCGGATGCTAGGTTATGAATACCAGAACCGTACCGATCTGGTGCATGTACTCACTGAAAACAATGCACCTCTCGGCAATCCGCAAATGGGCGACGAGGATTTTAATACCGATGAAAGCAATGTATATGTGCCTGTTAATAATGGGTTTAATAATGCTAAAAGACAGGGTTTGTCCGTCGATCTGAGTATGGGCGTACAAAGCGATGCTCCCGCCTGTAACGTATGCGGGCATACCACCCTGCGCTCGGGTACCTGTTATAAATGTCTCAACTGTGGCAACTCTATGGGTTGTTCATAAAGTTGGGTTAAATTGTAGTTTTTTGTTCAGTATAAATAGTTAAATGTGCGAACCCTGCCGCAAGGCAGGGTTCTTTTTGTTTTCTAATGATGCCTATAAATAAAAACCGGGTGTCATGATGAGCTCCGTCGAAGCATGGTGGGCTGGCCTCTGCGCGCGAGTCTTCGACAAGCTCAGACTGACAGGCTTTTTTATCGATTTTATACTTGCGCTCGTTTGTAACGAGCGCTTAACAAGGGTTTGCGTTTAAAAACGCTATGGCGATGCAATCGCCGCGCCACAATAAGCACTCATTACAAATCTCAAGAGAGGAATCGCACTATCCTCAGCTCTTTTTTAACCTTTTCTACCCAGTAATTACAAATGAATGCAGGGTTGAGCCAATGAAAAAAAGCAACCCAAAAATCACGGTTTTCGGTTATTTTATTAATAGTTAATTTTTTTAAAATTTATGTATCAGCCCGGAAATTCATCCAGCGATTACTATATATGCTATGAAAAAGATTATTAAGCTGGTTTTTGCCATAGCATTCACCGCTTTGGCGGCCTGTAACAAAAACGAATCGGCAAAAACGCCAGCTCAAAAAAACGACTCCTTGCAACTCGCTTCCCCCGTTACATGCACGGCTACCAAAGCCGATGTCGAAGCTATACCAATCTTCCCATCCACCAACGCCTGGAATCAGGACATATCAGCGCTTCCGGTAGACCCGTACAGTACGCAAATCATAGCAAAATATGCGGCAACCGGATTGCATCCCGATTTTGGAAGCGGCACCTATGATGGCGAAACCATGGGTTTTCCCTTTACAGTAGTTTGCGGCAGTCAGGCAAAAGTGCCTATTGTATTCCGGGCAAATGATGTTGACGATAATTACGGCGATGAAAGTGATCCGGGACCTTATCCTGTTCCCTTAAACGCGCCTGTAGAAGATGGCGGCGATGCTCATGTTATTGTGGTTGATAAAGATAATCACATATTATATGAGCTTTATAACGCCAATGTGAACGGCAATCACTGGGAAGCTTCGAGCGGAGCGGTATTCAACCTGAACTCCAACGCGTTGCGCCCCGAAGGATGGACCTCGGCTGATGCCGCCGGTTTGCCTATATTTGCCGGATTGGTAAGATATGATGAAGTACTTAAAGGCGAGATAGATCATGCCATCCGTTTTACGCTGCAGCGCGGCAATACGCTTAATTCGCACATACTACCGGCCAGGCATAATGGTAATGGCAGTGGTATACCCCACGCCGCATTACCATTCGGCGCGCGGCTTCGTCTTAAAGCCGGTTTTAACATCAGCGGGTTTCCGCCGCATATTCAAACCATACTCAAGGCATTCAAAAAATATGGTATCATACTGGCCGATATTGGCAGCAATATGTACATCAGCGGTTCGCAGGATGAGCGTTGGAATAATGATGAACTAGCCTTATTGCATCAAGTAAAAGCCTCTGATTTTGAGGTGATCAAATTTAATAATTAATTGGCCGGATCTCCCTTTGTCATCTTGAGTGCAGAGGGGGATCTGTTATTAAACGTGCTGGTTCTTCCGGCAGTGATGATTGCAGCATCCGGACTTTCCTCCCTTTTTCGAAAGCATAGCCGTTTTGCAAATGCTGGAATGATGCATGCCTTTTTTGTTTAAGATGGGTGGCGGAGGAGCCAATATCAGCGGCACGGTGGCCATTAGAAACACGATTGCAATATGGATACTTTTCATGGTTTTGGTTTTTGATGGTAATTAAATATCGGAAATTTTTAACCACTGATCGCCAATATTTCAATCAATTACCCCATATTTTAAACCATCTTCTCTATTCTTATAGTTGTTTGCTGTATAGAACTTTCTTAATAAACACTAAAGTCGAATCAATTCTTACGGTAATCTTTTTATTAATCGCCTGTTCAGAATAATAAATATCTATATAGGTTGATATTATAGAAGACCCAAACTTCGAACCTGGGACAAGAATCAATTTATCATTTTTAAAATCACCGTGATTAAAGAAACCAAGCCATTTATAGTCGATGTATCCATATCCTTTATCTTGTAATTTGGGCTTGATGAACTTTTCTATGGCTTTGCTTATCACATGCTTTAGAGCATAAATATTTAAGAGTATAATAATGGTGAAAAAAGCTAAAAAGAAGGCTAGCAGTACAACGGTGTACATAATTAACTATGATTGATTAGTCATAAATATAAACAAAAAGGTAAATCAATTTTAACTCGCTTCTGATCTCAGTGATGATAGGGTAAATTTAACCGCCATAAGTTAAAAAACGTTAAACCAATTTCATCAAGCTTATCAGGTAGTTATGTTTGTAATGATTTGATTATCAAAACATATAAATTATGCGCGGCCTGCTCACCCTGCTCCTGATATATACCTGCTTAAACACCTTTGGGCAAAGTATAAACGGTATTGTGGTCGATAAAAAAACGGGCCAGCCGCTTACCGGTGCCTGGGTAAGTGCTTCCAAGGCAAATACTATTAGCGGTATACAAGGAGAGTTTAGCATAAATGCAGATAAGGCGAAAGACACGCTCCGCGTAAAGATGCAAGGCTATAAACTGTATATACTGCCGCTCAATCTGGTGAATAGCAAAAATATCCGGATTGACTTAGAAGCGGCGATTATTGAACTGAATGAAGTACATGTAACGGCTAAAAGAGACCGTATAAAAGATTCATTGAATAACCGTAAAATGTTTGCGAAGGAGTTTAACTCTTCGGCTCCAAAGCTTAAAGATATGATAGCGGCATCGGGCAGCAATGCGGGACTTTTACCCGTGGCTGGTGTCACCATTGTCCCATCTGAGTTTATCCGGGCCTTAACTTACAAACACAGCCGGGAGTATAAATTAAAAAAGGAACTAATCAGGGATGAGCAGAACCGGTACATCGACAGTCGGTTCAGCGAAAATCTGGTCAGCACCATCACTAACCTCAAAGGAGATTCCCTGCTGGATTTTATGGATAGATATCGTCCGGGTATCGAACAGATCAAAAAAATGTCTGATTATGATATCAGGGCCTATATAAAAGCGAGTAAGCAAAAAATGATGGGAGATAGTTTGGCGAAAGCGAAATAAGAGCTCATTCCAACCCTCTCCAAAGGAAACAGAGCCACTTGGTATCCTGAGGAACGAAGGATCTATTCGTGGGCTTTGCATATTGACGAATGGATGCTTCACTTCGTTCAGCATGACAAAATATTTGTATAATAAGTAACAGCCTTAGTTGCAAAAGTGTGCATTTTACCGAACTGACCAAAGTCATTTCATCTTCAGAAATTTCAGACAGAGTATAATTGCTGCTTTTTTAAATTTATTTTTACCATCAAGATGCCCGGCGACTAAGGCCTTTGCTTCACTACTAATTCTAAAACCGATGAGTAACATATTGCATATTTTAAATGGGGATGCAACCCTGTCCGGATTTAACGAAACCGGGCTTGATGGCGATGTACTGGTATGGCGCGAAGTGCTTTCTGAGGGCCCTTTGCAGGAAAATATCCTGTCGGGTAGTTTTTGGAGTACACGGGCCCAATGGATCAGCCAAACCTTCAAAGAGAACATTGACACCTATCAGCACAAGGTAATTGAAGAGCTGGGTAAACTCAACAGTGATTATTCTGAAATTAACCTCTGGTTTGAGTTCGATCTGCATTGCCAGGTGAACTTGCTGGGTGTTTTACAGATGCTTAGTCGAAAAACGGATATGTCTGAACCCGCTATCTATCTGATTTGTCTGGCCGATTGTGCTCAGTTTAATTTTGCCAAAGGACTGGGTGAACTCAACGGCGAACAATTTGAGGAATTATATGATAGCCGTGAACGCCTGAACGAATGGGAGTTTGAACTGGCCACCGAGGCCTGGCAGTTATATGTACAGGGAGATGCAGGAAAACTGGGAAAATGGCTCAACGAAAATAACTTCTGGGGAGGCATCCCTTTACTAAAACCCGCTTTGCAGGCTCATTTGAAACGTTTGCAGATAAATGAGGCCGGCCTGGGTTATATTGAACAAAGGCTACTGGATATTTACAATAGTGGCGCGAACACACGATCGGCCATATATGCTACCTTTTGGAACGAAGATAAAATATTTGGAATGGGCGATGCGGAGATTGATATTTACCTTGATCGCCTGCAACAAAAACAACTCATCAGTTTATAAAAATAAATATGACCAACACCTATATCATTAGCGGTGCCGGGAGCGGCATTGGACAAGCTATTGCGCAAAAGCTGGCACAGGATGGTAATACCTGTATTTTGCTGGGGCGTAATGAGCAAAAATTACAACAAACATTGCAAAGTTTGGTGGCGGGCAATCATAGCCTGCTGGTGGCAGATATCCGCGACAAAAAAAGTCTTGCCCGGGCTTTTGAACAATTGGGTAACACCACAGTGAATGGACTGATAGCCAACTCGGGTATCGGTGGAGAAAATTATTGGGGCGATGATGACCGCTGGGTCGATATCATCAACACTAACCTTACCGGTACTTATAATTTTGTCAATACATTTTTACCTGCATTGCGGAACACAGCGGTTGAGAAACATATTGTAATCACCTCATCTGTACTGGCGCGATTGGGTGTGGCTAACTATTCTGCCTATTGCGCCTCTAAAGCAGGTTTGTTAGGCCTGATGCGTTCCTGGGCAGTACAGTTTGCTCCCGAAAACATCCTGGTAAATGCCATTTGCCCGGGTTGGGTAGATACCGAAATGTCGCAGGACGGTTTGCAGGGCATTGCCGATGGTATAGGTATCAGTAAACAGGAATTTTACGAAATGGCTATGCAAAGCGTACCACTTAGACGAATGAGCCAGCCCGATGAAATTGCCGGTTTGGTAGCCTACTTACTGGGCCAGCGATCTATCACCGGGCAAACCATCGATATTAATTGCGGCTCGGTA
Organism: Mucilaginibacter inviolabilis; assembly: GCF_011089895.1. NCBI lineage: Bacteria > Pseudomonadati > Bacteroidota > Sphingobacteriia > Sphingobacteriales > Sphingobacteriaceae > Mucilaginibacter > Mucilaginibacter inviolabilis. The sequence goes on along the minus strand of NZ_JAANAT010000005.1, from coordinate 179,696 downwards.
ATGAATAGTTGATTAACGAACGGTTACGGCGATAGTGGGCGATCGGTCACTCTCATTTTTTAACCGGTCAAGCGCGGTGATCACGTACATATAAGTTTTACCTCTTTGTGCAGTAGTGTCCTCAAAGGTTAAGCCGTTGTTATATTGAATTCGGAGTATGTTTTTAGGATCGTCGATATTGATTTTTTCCCCGTCGGTAAACCTGTAGATCACGTAGCCATAAACGGGCTGTTCGTCTCGGGCCAGGGTGGGCGCCATCCATCTTAATTGTACATGGCCCTGTATAGCTTTCGCGGTAAATTCCCGGGGCACATTAGGGGCAATGGAATCGCGCCAAAGCATCACCGGTGGCAAAGCCGGGTACTTGTAATAATTTTCACGGAGCGAATCGGTAAAGCCCAGTGGATTATTGGTTAATGAGTTGGAGCTGAAATAAACACTGCCCTGAACCCTGGGGTTGGCACGCATCATATTAATCTGGTCGGGTAGTTGTTTGGGATTTTTAAACGCCACCGTTTTACGCTCGTTGATACGATACGCGGCTTGCCCTATATACAGATGCCTTCCAAAAGTATTATCGCTCCACCAGTTGAGCAATTTTTCAAAATCAGCTGCGCGGTTACCGATGGGCCAGTAAAGCTGAGGATTGATATAATCTATCCATCCCTGTTTTACCCATTCGCGCGAGTCGGCGTAGTTTTCGTAATAGGATGAACCTCCGTTAGTTTCAGAACCCTCGTCGTTTTGTGATTTATTGGCCCATATACCAAATGGACTAATGCCAAATTTGATGTCGGGGTTATGAGCATGTACGCTGTCGCCTATCATTTTGATCAGCAGGTCCACATTGTGGCGACGCCAGTCTTTAATATTGTCATACCCCTGACCATATTTTTTATAGGTATCATCGTCATTGATCTTTTGACCGGCAATAGGGTAAGGATAAAAATAATCATCCATGTGTACACCGTCGATATCGTAGTTGTCAACCACATCCAATATTACTTGTACAATGTATTCACGAACCTCGGGCAAACCCGGGTTAAAAGTTTTGATGCCACCATAGGTGAAAAACCAATCAGGCTTCATTTTAGTAATATGTTGTGGACTTAGTGCGGCGAAATTACCATCGAAAGTAGCACGGTAAGGGTTAAACCAGGCGTGCAATTCCATACCGCGTTTGTGGGCCTCGGTTATGGCAAATTCCAAAGGGTCATAAGCTGGATAAGGACCTTGTCCCTGTTTGCCGGTTAAATACTTAGACCAGGGTTCCCGGCTCTTAGCATAAAAAGCGTCGGCGGCCGGGCGCACCTGCAACATCACCGCATTGATACCTGTTTCCTGATGCGAATTGAGTATATCTATCAGTTCCTGTTTTTGCTTATCAGCGGTAAACTTGGTACTCGTAGGCCAGTCGATATTGACTACTGTTGCTATCCACACTCCCCTGAATTCCCGTTTGGGTTCGGTTTTAACTATTGGTTCATCAGAAGCGGGTTCGGCTGGCTGCGCATAAACAGTTGCCATAGTAAGCAGGGGTATAATCAGTAGTATAAAGCGGCGAAATATATGCATCAATGAGAATTAAAATAAAAGTTGCAAAGATATAAAACTCATAACGTTGCACTTTTATTATGAAGTATAAAATTTGAAGGTTTATTGTGATTTTAGCATATTGTATTTATTTTTAACCGTTGCCTAAGGTATTTGTTTACTTGAGATTCTATTAAAAATCATATTTTTAATGTTTCAACGTTTACATATCGTTGGGCATGAAAGTGCTGATCAAAGGAAAAATACAGGTAAAGCGGGCAATATCTATCCGTTTAGATTTGCTTGTAAATTAATCACGATAGTTAAATAGCTGCACTTTTTTAAAACAGCTTTGCTTTTTAACTGTATTAAAACATTAAACATTTAATTGCTATGGAAAATCAATCCGGTCAACCATCTAAGAAAAACTCCAACGTCATTTATTTCCTCATTGTGGTGGTATTGGCTCTATTGGGTACTGATGTGTATCTGTACTTGCAAAAAAACAAGTCGGATACTAAAATCGTGTACCAGCATGATGAACAAACCCGCCTGCAAACCGAATTAGACAGTCTTGAGTCGCAAATTGAGCAGGTAAATGCCGGTAAAGCTAAAATGTCAGCAGCATTGCAGGCCAAAAATGATTCGTTGCAGTCCAAGATCCATGTGTTAAGAACACAGTTGGCTAAAGGTAAATTAACCAAAGAAGAATTGGCAAAAGCTCAGGAGGATGTAAAACAATTAAGGTATTTTGTAACTAAATACACCGCCGACATTGAAGAGCTTAAAAAGCAAAATCAATCATTAACAACCGAAAGGGATACGCTAAAAACCAATTTGGCAACGGTAGCTAAAAAGGCTGATACGCTTACCAAGCAAAACCAGGATCTGGATGCCAAGGTAAAGGTAGCGCAGGCACTCAAGCTGGCACAGGCAAATGTGGTAGCATATAAGGTTAAGAGCAGCGGTAAAGAAGTTGATGTTACCCGGGCCAGCCCAGCTAAGAAGATCAAGATCAATTTTACAGTAGCGAGCAACAGTATCGCTATAAAAAGCATGCATGATATTTATGTGCGTATTATTGATCCAACCGGCAACCTGATAACCCCTGCCGATGGTGGAACTTTCAGCGCTGATAATCAGGATCTGCAATACACCTACAAAACATCAATTGATTTTAAGGATGATGGCAGTCAGTACACTATTGATTGGGTAAATCCAAACCTGCCCTTCCAGAAAGGTACTTATACCGTATTGCTTTATGCCGATGGTGGTACCATGGGTAAAACAGGCTTTACACTTAAATAAGCTTATTTAAACAGATATATAAAGCCCCGTTCCGGACTCCGGAACGGGGCTTTTTGTTTTTGTCATCCTGAGTTGCAAAATATTGAACTTCTAAGGGTGAAATGACGCATTTAATCGAAGCTTCCCTTTATAAAAAACATGTCATTGCGAGGCACGAAGCAATCTCCTCGCGTTCTTATCGGTGAGAATAGCTACGAGATTGCTTCGTCGTTCCTCCTCGCAATGACATGATAGAGACACGTCATGGGTAGCAATAACGAAGGATGACAATGATTAATGGGATCAAAGATTAAAAAAGTTATACTCCAGCCTTACCAGGTACATGTTCTTGCTGTTGCGTATCATATCGTTGTAAAGTGGCGTACGGTATGACAGATCCAGGCGGCAAACGCTGTTAAATATAAACTGTACCGCTGGCGCTATATCCAGATAACTTTGCCCATGGCCCGGGTTGGTTTTACCCAATAATTCAGCGTACAGATTAACATTGGTTTGCTGATAGTCCTTATAGTTTTTGGGGAACAAAAGATACCCCGCTGATAGAGTATAAGCTACCGAGTTGCGGGCTTGTAAAGGTGTAAGATCATAGCCGCCCCGGTTATCAAAAGCACGTAGATAGCTTGCTGAACCGGATAACGCCAGTTTATGTAAAAGCTGGGTAAATACTACACCGCTTTGCAAGCCGGAATTGTCACCTTCTAATGTTATTTCCTGATTAACGATGGGATTATTGATGCTGGATGCTTTGGCGAAAAAAGCTCCCCGGAAATGCTTCTGTACCGTATCTATTGACAAAAACCGGTATTTGGCATATACACTACCACCTTCAAAATGCTGGTTGTTGCTATAATAGTTGGATGTATATAATGATCCATGTACCATTAAGTGCCGGCTTACACCGTACATCACCTCAAAACTTGTACGGTTTTTATAATCAGGTTTAAAAAATCCCTGGTTTTCTAAACGCAGGCCCAATGAACCGGTGGCCATGTTGCTGGCCGGTTCGGTATTTACATACAGTTCCTGCGAAAACGCAGGGCATGCCATAGCCATAAGGCCGATAGCCAATATTAATTTCTTCATGATGGTTTGATGATGAAGATTATATGGCTAAATGATAGATGCGCCCACTTGCAGGGGCAGTATCGGTAACCTGGGCCAGGTATTTTTTGGATACCGATTTTGGGGCAAAGCCATTATCAACTATAGTGAAATTCACAGTGCCGCTTAGGGCTTTGTCTGCGGGGTTCAGTAGCCTGTAAGTATCGCCGCCATAGCTAAATATGTTATCGGCAACTTTGGTATTATCAAAGTTAAAGGTAGCCTTTAAGCTGTTTACCGAAAAGCCTGAACCCTGAACCTTTTTGCTGATCTGCTCAAAATTTACCGGTACATCACTTTTAAAAGTAATAAGGTATAAATTGTGCATCAGATCGGTTTTAATCTCGCTTACAAAAGGGAGGGTACGTAGCGCTTTTTCGGTTGATTTGGCACATAACGCGCAAGTAAGGCCGCTCACCTGCAGCTCGGCTTTGGTAAACTGGGCTTTTGCAGCTGTAACGGTAAATACAAAAAGTATGATAAATATTTTTAGAGTTTTCATTTTGATCTTTTAATTAATTGTTGGAAAATAAGCTACCGGTAATTTTACCGGGTATTCTGTAAACAATCAGTGTTGATCAAATACGAAAAATGCAATTTTTAATAAATGTGGCAATGTTTTGCCAGGACATACCAGGTGGCCCGCGTTCAAGGGACGGATTGGCAAATGATTGCCTGGACGGTGTAAATAATCCGTTGAAAGACAAACGGGGCACATCGAAACCAAAAAGTTTGGAGATGATGGAAACCGGTTCAATCTGATGCGCATCCTTTACTTTAATTTGCAGGTGCTTATCCTTGCAGCATTTCATTTTGCCGCAGTCTTGAGCCATTTTGCAACTAATAGCCGGCGAATCAATTTTAACAGAGGCTATCTGCGTACCACAATAATGCAGATTAAGAGCAAAGCCCAATACTGTAACCGTGTACAGTAAGGTCAATAATAAAGCTCCTGATCTTTTTACCATAATAACAAAAATAATAGATTAACTTGTTGATTACAAATTGTTTTATGTATTAACGAAATATAACAGAATCATATATAAACACAAAGCACCGGGCCCTCGCGGCACGGTGCTTTGAAATTAACTTGATCTTATTATATGGTTATTACTGAGCAGCTTGTTTAGCTTGCTGTTTCATTTGGTCATTAGCAACAATTACAATTTCAACCCTGCGGTTTTGTGCACGGCCTGCAGGTGTTGCATTGTCTGCAATTGGCTCTGTTTTACCTTTGCCAGATGTGGTTAAACGGGATGAGCTTACATTATTAGATACAATGTATGATTTTACCGCCTCGGCCCTTCTGATAGAAAGATCCATATTATGCTGTGCCGTACCTGTACTATCAGTATGGCCTACTATCAAAATATTGGTGTTTGGGTTGTTTTGTAATGATGTAGCCAATTTTTGCAGGTTGGCCTGGGCTGCAGGTTTAACATCAGATTTATCGGTATCAAATAATATACCTGAGTCGAATTTAACCAAGATGCCTTCACCTTCACGTGTAACGGTAGCTCCCGGAACAGTTTGCTTTATTTCGGCAGCCTGTCTATCCATGTTACGACCAATAAATGCGCCTGCGGTACCACCTACTGCGCCACCAATAATGGCTCCCAATGCGGTGTTACCAGCTGCTTTACCAATAAAAGCACCTATTGTACCGCCTGCACCTGCACCAATTGCTGCACCTTTTTGTGTTTTGGTCAATGAATCGCAACCTGAGCCTAAAATACCGACGGTGGCTAAAGCCAAACTCAGGGTGGCTATCTTAATTCTAAGAGTTTTCATATATAATTATGATATGTTTTATACTTCATTGGCAAAGCCAATGCCAAAAACAGCAAAAAACAATGATTGTTTTTTAAACGGTATAAAAGCGTACTGTAGCTATATTTTTTTAATGTTTAGGAAAGGAATTTTCAAAGAGGTAATTGACATTTTGTCCAAACTTCAAAAAATGGCTTGTTTTTAGTACAAAGTATGTAAAATTGTCGATACAAATATAACGGGTGTCGTGCTTAATTCACCACGATGAGCGTGGCCGGAAACATCAGTTTAAAGGTGCTGCCAGTATCTTTAGCAGAAATCACCTCAATGTCGATATCATGAAAAGTAGCTATTGATTTAACAATAGGCAAGCCTAAGCCAAAACTATCCTGCTGAAGTGACTGTCTGAATTTTTTAAAACGATTAAATATAAAAGGGATAACTTCGGCGTCGATACCGATACCATTATCAGTTATGCTGATGATAAAGTTATTGTGTCCTGCGGTTGCGGTTATTTGAATATAGCCGCCCTCGTTGTTGTATTTGATGGCGTTGTTGATGAGGTTGAAAAATAAATTGAACAGCAGGAACTTATTAATATTTACCAAATTCCAATTTTCTGGTACGTCGATACTATAACTGATATTTTTGTCCTGCAGGCGTATGGAAATTTCATCATACACATCCTGAAGCAGTTCAACCACAGGCACCTTGTCTTCTTTCAGGAACTGTTCGTTTTCAATTTGCGATATCAGTAACAGGGTTTTGGTGATACTTTTTAAACGGTTCAGTATTTTCTGCATTTCGATGAGGCGCCCTTTCAAGTCATCGCTGATATCTTCTTCCTCAAACATGTTTTCGATCTTGGATTGCAGAATGGATATAGGCGTCATCAGTTCATGTGATGCATTGGAAATAAACTCCCGTTCTTTCTGGAATTTATCGGCAATGGTCTCCACCATTTTATGGATACTGATGTCCAGGTATTCAAAATCGCTGGTTGAGGTGCGTACTTTTCGGTAGGAATTAAAATTGGGGAACTTTTGGCCAACGAGTTTGGTTTTAATAATTAGGCGTAGAGGTTTGAGTACGTAATTAGAATAAAACTGATCGGCCAGAATGGTAAGCAATATCATACCCAGTAATACCTGGAAAGCAATGTTTTGAAGCGGAGCACTGGTTTCATCAAGCGTATCTACACTTTTACCTATCTCCAGTAAGTAGTTGTGGTTTTTAACTTTAAAAGTGTGGCTTAGTATACGGTATTCAACGGTGTCGCCTTCAAGCCGGCGTTTACCCATTTTAATAGTATCTAAAAAGAAACCGGGTTCAACCTCATCCAAGCTAATGTATTCCTCTTTAAGGGGCAGGTAACTGCCATAAGCTTCGCCGTTTTCGATATAAGTTTGAATACCCCGACTTTTTACAATTTGCAGCAGCTTGTTTTTTTGTTTGATAAGTTTACTATCAACATAATTACTGCTTATGTTTTTGATCAATACGGGTACCAGCAATACAAACAGTACTACAATTACCAATTTTGATATGGCATTAAAAAGCGTAAGTTTTGTTCTGAGTTTCAATACTTAAGCGTTGATCTTTATTTTATAACCCAAGCCCCGTACCGTTTCCAGCCAATCGGGAGATCCAAAGGCATTTAACTTTTTCCGTATATTTTTGATGTGCGCATCAATATAGTTGGAGTCGTAATCATTATTTACTACGCTACCCCAAATATGTTCGCTTAACTGCATGCGGGTTAAGGTCCTGTTTTTGTGTAAAATTAAATAAGCTATCAGGTCAAATTCCTTTTTGGTAATCGTATTTACAACGCTATTTCCATGCGATATAGTACGATTGGTTAGGTCAATCAGGAATTCTCCCAGTTCAATAGTATTATTTTTTACTCCAAACTTGCGACGTATAATGGCCTGCATACGGCTTTGAAGTTCGAGCAGCGAAAATGGTTTGGGTAAATAATCGTCGGCTCCCAAATCAAGCCCCTTAATACGGTCGTTAATTTCGGCGCGGGCGGTGAGTATGATACAAGCGGCTTCAGAATCTACCTTTTTGGCCTCTTTCAACAGATCCAGCCCGTCATAATCAGGCAGACCAAGATCAATCAAAATAAAATCATACAGGTTAACCGCAATTTTTTCGGAAGCCGATGCTCCAGTAAAACAAACATCGCAGATATAGTTATAATTGGTCAGAAATATTTCCAGTTCCTGTGCAAGTGCCCGTTCGTCCTCAATAATCAATACATTCATACGCCGTTAATAAAAAAGGTAGTAAAATGTAAAGTTAAAAAACGATTCCCGCCTGTTTTCGAGGGTGCCCTCCACGTTAACCGGCATCGAATAGCGCCAGGAAGCTTCCAGCGTATAATGCGGCCTGTTATAGGCAACCGGTACCTTAAAGCTATAGTTAAGCACATTAAAGATCCTGTTTCTGCGTGCGGCACTCAGGTCGAGATTTTCTAATACAGCAGGAGGTAAAACGTGCTGGTAATTATGATCAACCTCATAACGCTGCACAAAATTCTGTGTTCCCAGGATCACATTGAATGAAGGATTGAACGACAGGTAGTCTTTATCGTCAAAAATACTCCAGCTGGTTTCAAAATATTTTGAGGTACTTACGGTAGTAAAAAAGTCATTCGACTTTCCGAAAAGATAATCCAGAACAACGGTGGTTTTAAAGAGTTTCCAGTCGTAGGCATTTTTAAAATTAATATCATTTGACGACGCCGATTTGATCACATTGGCATTCTTGTTAAATATGAACCGGGTATAACTAACCGCGCCCGAAAATGATTTGGAGAATTTGTAAAAATAGCCGCCGCCCACATCAACCTCATCAACAGGTGCATAGCCTAATACTTTGAGCACCGAGCCATATATAAACACCCCCGATTTGGTGTTATAAATAGCATCGCCGGTAACAAATGGATACTTGATGGGGCCGGTACGCCCAAAAAACAGGGCGTCGCTGCCATAACTTACACCAACAGAAACCGATTTTTTTCTGACAATAGTGTCTGTATCAGCATTGAGCCGATAGCTTTGACCTATAGTCAGGAGGTTCCTGTCAATACCTGCAGCGTACAGGGCATTGCTGCCGGCAATAAAAAAAAGTAAGCAAAGGTACTTCATCAATAATTGTTAATTTTTATTAACCTGTTAACTGCCATTTCTTCTGGGTATCTCCGGCGGGCGTTCCATACCCTCTGGCCGGCGTTGTCTTTTGGGTTTGGGTTTAGAGGTCACGGGTTCCCCTGAATCATCAACCTTTGTGGGCTTAGCCTGCTTTTTTGGTTTTGCTACCTCTTTAATTTTATTTTTTTCATCCTGCTTCGCATTTTTTACCAATATCGTATCCGCCAGAATTTTATTGTGCAGAATGGGTGCGATTTTGCTATAAACAGGATCCGACAGACTGTTTTTAGCGCCTGCAAATAACAAATATGGTGCAAATATTAATACCAGGACAATATACGCAAACCACTTTATCATTGAGGGGATGAAAAACTTAAAATTGTTGTCAAATATCGGTCAATTTATACAGTTAAATCCAAGGGGAGGGATACTGTTAACAAAAATACCATCTGCCTTAACATTTTGTATACAAAGTGTTAAGGCAGATGAGTAATGAAGCTTGCAGATTTGCCAGAATAATTATGATATGTTTAAATATAAATGCTTGTATCAGATACTAACATCCTTTGACGTATAAATACGGTTTTGGTCGTCAATAATAATACAGGCAATTTGATTTAGCTGATTGATCATATACAGGCCTGCGTTAACACCAATGTTAATCAGTGGTGAAGCCATAGCGTCTGATAGCTCGGCTGTTGGGCTGATGATGCTCACGCTGGTAATTTCACTTACCGGGAAGCCTTTTTTGGCCGTCATTACACTAACAAATTTTTTGTTGCTGATGCTGGCATATTTTTCGGCATTAATGGATGTGGCAAAAGCCATATTGCTGATATCCAGATGGGCAAATGGTTGTTTTCTTTGTTCCGGATCGGCTGTGCCAACTGTCCATGGTTTTTGGTTCGGCTGTGTACCCCAGGTTAGCAAATCGCCCCCTGCGTTAATAACACCGCTGCTTACGCCATTCATTTGCAAAATATATTTGGCGCGGTCGGCAGCATAACCTTTGCTATTAGCGCCAAAGCCAATGCGCATACCTTTTTCCTTTAAAAAAACGGTTTGCTTAGCGGCATCAACCACTACGTTTTTATAATTGGTAAGCATTACCGGCGAAGGTGCTATTTTAACATCGGCATTTTCGGCAAGCACGGCGTCATCAGTATAAGCGGTACCGGTAAAGTAAGTAATGTCAAAGGCTCCGTGTGTAAGCTCTGATATTTGAAGAGCTCTGTCAATCAGTCTGAAAATTTCAGTATTTGCTTTCACCGGTGCAATGCCCGCATTACGGTTAATCTGGTTAATATAACTGTCTTCGCTAAAAGCCGACAGTAATTTTTCAACGCGGTTAATTTCGTTGATGGCAATATCAATTTGTTCATCGGCCAGTAGGGGATCGTTCCCAACTACACTAATTTCAAATTTATCACCCATTAAGCGTACACTGCGCCTGTAAGTGGCTAAATTATTGGTTAAAGTTTTTACTGCCAGCATAAATAAAATTTAGTTATTGTCAAAAAAATAAGCGGTGTTATGAAGCGCTAAGTACAATACGAAAGTGTTATCAAAAGCGCTACATCATCACTGTACAAGGACTAAAGTAGGCGGCTTATATGAAAATAAGATGAAAAAGGGATTGTAATTATCGCATCGCGATAGTTTTCACATTTTTTAACAATTGGATTACAGTTGGTTAGGTAGAATAGGTTGTCTGTAAATTAAAAATGCCTTAAGTATATAACTTAAGGCATTTTTATATCATATTAAATAATCTTTCCGATCCAGAAAAACCGCGTCGGGTATGGTTAAACTACTGTTCCTTCTTTTAGTTTCTCTGCATTTTCGGCAAATTGCAGGGCTTCCATTATTTCCTGCAGATCGCCATTCATTACACCGGGCAGGTTATATATGGTAAGCCCGATGCGGTGTTCGGTTAAGCGGCCTTGCGGATAGTTATAGGTACGAACCTTTGCCGAACGGTCACCGGTAGATACCATGGTTTTACGTTTTTTAGAGGTTTCTTCCAGGTGTTTCTGCAATTCCATCTCATAAACACGTGAACGTAGAACCTGTAAAGCCTTATCGTAATTTTTTAACTGCGATTTTTGATCCTGGCATTGCGCCACAATACCGGTAGGAAGGTGGGTTAACCTAACGGCAGAATAGGTAGTATTTACCGATTGACCGCCTGGTCCTGATGCGCAGAACAGATCTTTACGGATATCACTTACCTGTAAGTCGATATCAAACTCATCAACCTCGGGTAATACTACAACCGAAGCAGCCGAAGTATGTACCCTGCCCTGGGTTTCGGTATCAGGTACACGTTGTACGCGGTGTACGCCCGACTCATATTTTAAGTTACCGTAAGCGTCTTCGGCGTTTACGTTAAACACAATCTCTTTATAGCCGCCACTGGTACCTTCGGTATAATCAACCAGTTCGGTTTTCCAGCCGCGTTTTTCGCAGTAACGCATGTACATGCGATAAAGATCGCCGGCAAAAAGAGCTGCCTCATCACCACCGGTACCACCGCGGATCTCGACAATAGCATTTTTGCTGTCTTCAGGATCTTTAGGGATCAGCATCAGGCGGATCTCTTCCTCTTTTTCTTCGCGCTGAACGAGTAATTCATCCAGCTCTGTTTTGGCCATTTCACGAAATTCTTCGTCTTTTTCTGTGGCCAGGATCTCTTTATTGGTGTCGATATTGCTGATGATGTTACGATAGATGTGGTACTCATCAACAATTTTGGCAAGGTCTTTATATTCCTTATTCAGCTGGGCAAAGCGTTTCATATCCGACATTACTTCCGGATTGCTCAATTCGCCTTCTACACTTTTCCAACGTTGAAATATCAGCTCTAATTTCTCTAACATATATTATCCTCAATATCTATAACTCATTACAGTTGATGATGGTCCGGGTTAAGAAAATTCTTTATGTTTTCGATCGGGATACAGACATACTGCAAAAAGCCCACAAAAATACATATTTTCAGGCATATATAATTCAGTGTATTGTAAGTATTATGGTGAGTGGTTAGTAGTGAGTGGTGAGTTTTAATTTTGAGTCAAAACCTTGATGTAAAATGGATATGAGTATTTTTACTACTCACCATTCACCACTTACTATTCAAAGCTTTTCAAACTGCTTTAATTTGAGTTCGGTCCCGTCAAATTCGGCGTAGGTGTTGTAGTTAACCCATTCGCCCAGATTAATGTAGCGGCTGTTGGGGTTTAGCTGTATATCCAGGGGCAAGTGCCGGTGACCGAAGATGAGATAATCGTAAAAATTGGTTTGTAATTCTTCGCGGCAAAAAGTAACCAGCCATTCCTGTTCCCCTGGTTTCGGGTTCTCTTTTTTCTCGTTGCTGGTTCGGCTATGCGTCGACCAATAATTGGCAATGCCCACCCCCAGGTTAGGATGTATGCGGGCAAAGAGCCATTGGCAAAATCTGCTTCGGAAAAAGTTTTTCAGCACTTTATAAAAACCATCGCCCGGGCCAAGGCCATCGCCATGATGCAGGAAAAACTTTTTGCCGTTGCGTTCTATCTTCAACTCATTGCTGATAATGGTGGCGCCCAGTTCCTTTTCAAAATAATCAAACATCCACATATCGTGGTTGCCTTTAAACAGGTAAAGCTTTACGCCTGCATCGGTAAGTTCGGCCAGTTTGCCTAAAAAACGGATATAGCCTTTGGGTACTACGGTTTTATATTCAAACCAAAAATCAAATACATCGCCCATTAAAAACAGCTCGGCGGCATCGGCTTTAATACTATCCAGCCAGCGAACTATCCGGTCTTCGCGTTTACGGCTTTCGGCATAACCGCCGGCGCCTAAATGAAAATCAGATGCGAAGTAAAGTTTGTTACGGATTGACGACATACCGGGCAAAAATACATTTTAAGCATGAAAGCAGAAAACGCTACCACTCACTGGATTTAGGGCAAACATCTCGCCCCGTTTATCGTTGTATACCTAATTAAACCCACAAAATTATGGCAATCCCAGAAAATCCCAATCTTGATGATGCTCAGGAAGATAAAGACCCTGGTAATGAATTTGAACAGGGCGACGGAGTAGATACCGGCAACCAAATATTGGATGCCGACGAGCCCAATATCAGCGGTTTGGAAAGAGCGAGCCGCGCTTCGGAATCAGCCTTTACCTTAAACTTTGAAGATGGCATAGCTCCCCGGGCCGATCAGCAGCCCGACAAGAAAAAGGACAGCAAGCTTGGCGCTTAACCATTTGTAAACATGGGCCAGGTATATTTGTAAATATTTGATGACAAGCACGATAAATCAAAGCTTTCCATTATCATTACAGAGATGAAAAAGATATTAACCTCGGCCGTTTTGCTACTTGCTTTTGCAGGTGCGGCAAACGCGCAGCACGCGTTTAACGCTGCTGAATTTAAAAATAACCTGGGTAAAACAGGCACCCTTTGCGATACGGTTTATTCTATGAAAATGGTAAACGATACGCTCACGCTGCTTAATCTGGGCGGTGCCTATCCGCATCAGAAATATACTGTTGCTGTAAAGGGCAAAACAACATTAGATCTCCCGCATATCAAAGGCAAACAGGTATGTGTAACCGGTATTTTTGAAATGTTTAAAGAACAGCCCGAAGTAGTGGCCACTCAGCCGCAGCAGATAGAGGTTCATTAAAAATAAAAGAGGCTGTATCATAAAAATCACCACTGTTGTTGGGCTACTGATGAATTGAGATTTAGCCGGTGATATTTATAAAAAAGTGGGTTTACACATTTTTCTCACAAAAAATATGTAATTAATTGATTATCAATTACATGAATCAATGTTAACCATGAAAAGTGTAAACCCATGTAAACCCACTTTTTTGTTAATTTAGTCAATCCAGCCCAAAACCAGCTACCGCTTAAATAGCCAAATAAGTCAATAAAAAAAGAGCCCGCTCATGAGCGGGCTCTTTTTTATTTGCAGAATAGGTGGAAACCTGTTTGATATCAATTAAAACTCTTTTACCAGGCCAAACACAATCTGACCTTCGGTCATCGGTTGTTTGGTAACTATACGGCCCAGGTTACTGGTACGGCCGGTAGTAGAAATATTTGGTCCATCCGACTTAATATAATTGCCTTTCAACAACAAGTCCCAGCCCGAACCCATGTCAAAGCGAACATCGACACTACCACCATAAGCAAAGGCTGTACCTTTTGAGCTTTGCTGGGTAAACGTTCCGGTTTGTGCCGGTACACCGGTAATATCCACAGCCACACTTGGTGTAGCGGTATTTTTAATAGCACCTGCCGATGCCCTCAGATCAAACCTTAAGCGATGGTATACAAATGTATATTGTGGGCCAATCAAAACATTGTAGCTTCTGTATCGCTTGTCGGCAGTAACAGTTGAGCCGTCGGCTTTAAAATCATTAGTATATCCCTGTGAAATTATTTGATCATCATTATAGGTTAAATTACCCTGATCTTGTTTGGATACAGTAAAGCCTATGGCAAAATGTTTGTAAAAATAAACAGCTCCATCAACACCCAGTACAAGCCCATTTTTAGCAAAGCCTGCTTTAGTGTTGCTGTAATCGGTGCTTTTAAAATCGCTCATCGGGCGTGACTGGCCACCAAATATGCCAAAGTAGCTTTTAAGCTTGGCCGGGGCGTCGCCATCGTTTTGACTATCCTGAGCCCGTGCATTAAACACTATCAGCATCATTAGGGCTGCCGTAAGTAATGTAAAGATTTTTTTCATGTTATAAATTTGTACTAACAACTTGTATAAGTTTGCAGCTTACCATCTTATCCGGTTTAGCAAACGTGTAAAAAAAAGCATTATTATCAATAAAGATGCAGATAGTAAAAATCCATTGTAAATAAATAATTACATCCGGAACCTGTTATCAATAAAAGCGGGATTAAATAACCCGGCTTTGGCTTGTTTTCGTAATCGGGGGCTAATATAGCTTGCCCCGCTCAATTAAACAGCAGGATTGGTTAAAATTAACAACTTTTAACTTTATCAGTTGATTAGTTCACTGGTTCATTTGTTCATTAGTGCAGGATCGGAGAGCTATGTTGCCAAGACAAATGAACAAATGAACCAGTGAGCCAATGAACGGACAAACAAAATCCCTACCTTTAGTTTTCCTGTAATTTAAAATCAACATGAAACTAACTACCTGTTTATTTGCATTTGCTGTTTTATTTTGCAGCTATACCCATGCACAACAAATGACTATAAAAACGCTACCCTACCCCCAGACCAAAAAAGTTGATACCGTTGATACTTATTTTGATACCAAAGTACCAGACCCATACCGCTGGCTCGAAAACGATCAGGCCACAGATACTAAAGAATGGGTAAAAGCCGAAAATAAGGTTACCCAAAACTACCTGGGCCAGATCCCGTACCGCGAAGAAATACGCAAACAGCTGGAAACCCTGTGGAATTACGAAAAATACACCGCCCCCTTTAAAGAGGGTAAATACACCTATTTTTATAAGAATGATGGTTTGCAAAGCCAATCGGTTTTGTACCGGCAGATAGGTGATAATGGTACCCCCGAGGTGTTTTTAGATCCCAATAAATTTTCAGCCGATGGTACTACCTCGTTACAGGGGATAGATTTTACCAAAGATGGCCACCTGGCTGCTTACCAGATATCCGAAGGCGGGTCTGACTGGCGGAAGGTGATTGTGATCAAAACCGCAGATAACAGTGTGGTTGGTGATACTTTAACTGATATCAAATTCAGCGGTCTGGCCTGGAAAGGTACTGATGGTTTTTATTACAGCAGCTATGATAAACCCAAAGCTGGCAGTCAGCTATCGGGCATGACACAGTATCATAAATTATACTATCACAAACTGGGCACTCCCCAAAGTACCGACAAACTTATTTTTGGCGGTGATAAGACCCCGCGCCGCTACATTGGCGCCTATCTTACCGAAGACGAACGTTTTCTGGTGATCACCGCAGCTACATCAACCACCGGTAACGAACTGTACATACAGGACCTGAGCAAACCGGGCAGCGATATTGTAAATGTGATAGACAATTTTGATAATCAGCATTCGATACTGGATAATGTAGGCAGTAAACTATATATCCTTACCAATATTTATTCCCCCAATTTTAAAATCGTTACGGTTGATGCGGCAAACCCAACGGTAACCCACTGGCAAAACCTCATCCCCGAAACTAAAAATGTATTGAGCGCCACTACAGGCGGTGGTAAAATCTTCGCCGAATACTTGCAGGATGCTACTTCTTTTGTGCAGCAATATGATATGAATGGCAAGCTGGAACGTACCATTACCCTGCCATCAGTGGGGACCGCTTCTGGCTTCGGCACAAAAAAGGTTGAGAAAGAAACCTATTATACTTTTACCAATTATGTTTATCCGCCCACCATTTTTAAGCTGGATATTGCTACTGGCAAATCAACCTTGTATAAAAAATCGGGTGTAAAGTTTGATCCGGAACTATACGAATCAAAACAGGTGTTTTATACCTCTAAGGATAAAACCAAAATCCCGATGATCATCACTTATAAAAAAGGTACGGTACTGAATGGTCAGAATCCTACCTTATTATATGCCTATGGTGGTTTCGGTGTTAGTTTGACGCCGGCTTTCAGTACATCAAACATTATATTGTTGGAGCATGGCGGTATTTACGCCGTGCCGAACCTGCGTGGCGGCGGCGAGTATGGCGAAACCTGGCACCGCAAGGGCATCAAAATGAAAAAGCAAAACGTATTTGACGATTTTATTGCCGCAGCTGAATATCTCATCAAAAATAAATATACCTCTAAAGAGCACCTGGGGGTATCGGGCGGTTCCAATGGCGGTCTGCTGATAGGAGCGATGATCACTCAACGCCCTGATCTGTTCAAAGTAGCTTTCCCGGCGGTAGGTGTTCTGGATATGTTACGTTATAACAAATTTACCGCGGGAGCCGGTTGGAGCTACGATTATGGTACCGCCGAAGATTCGAAAGAAATGTTTCAATACCTGTACAACTACTCGCCGTATCATGCCTTAAAGCCGCAGGAGTATCCGGCAACGATGGTTACTACCGCCGATCATGACGACCGTGTGGTACCTGCGCATTCCTTTAAGTTTGCCGCACGCCTGCAGGAATATCAGAAAGGTACGGCCCCGGTACTCATCCGTATTGAAACCAAAGCGGGCCATGGCGCCGGGCAATCAACAGCCCAGGTAATCAGCGGTCAGGTTGATAAATGGGCCTTCATGTTCTGGAACATGGGCGTGAAATGGTGAGGGAGTAGCGAGTTATGAATGTGTTAAAAGCCAGGCCACGTGCAATTCCTTCCCGCGGGAAGGGGAGGAAGGGGTTTACTGAACTATCCAATATGAAGCATTTTTTTATTGCCGCATTATTATGCTGCAGCATTTCATCAATCTTTGCCCAATCCAAAAAAACAAATATCAACATTGTTTTTATCGGCAATAGCATTACGCAAGGCGTGCAGCTGACTGATCCGGCTGCGGAAGCGCCGCCTGCTACCGCCATAGCCTGGCTGCGTAAACAGGTAAGCCTGGGTACGGTTGAATTTAGCAACCAGGGCCACAGTGGTTATACCACACTTGATTTTTTACCCGGTACCAACACCTTTACCCAGGTAGAACAGGCTGCTGGAGCTTTTACGGATAAAGAAGCCCTGCTGATATTTTCCATGAAATTAGGCACTAACGACAGCGCCATACAAGGCCCGCACGGCTCACCCGTATCGCCTGCTGATTATATCCAAAATGTAAAAACGATAACCGATAAGCTGCTGACCGATTTTCCGAAAGCTATCATTATTTATCAGCACCCCCTTTGGTACAGTCCAAATACCTATAATGGTGGCAAGTATCTGCAGGAAGGTTTATCGCGTCTGCAAAGTTATGTGCCCAAACTGGATAGCCTGGTAGCTACTTACGGTACCACCAATCCACACCACGTTTTTGTGGGGGATAAAAAAGGATTCAACTACTTCAAGAAACATCATTTAACGGATCTGATACCTGAAAATGGCAAGCAAGGCACATTTTACCTGCACCCCAACAAACAAGGTGCTTTAGCTTTGGGGGAGTTTTGGGGGAGAGCGATTGAGAAGGTGGTGAGGAAGGTGGCTAAGTAATGGATTACCTTAAATAATAAATACTATATCATGTCATTGCTGTAAGGGTACGAAGCACCCCTCCACTGCCGTTGTTGGTGTTGTCACCAACAACAATCTGCATGAGTAATTAACCAGTAAGTATAATGTTGGTGACAACACCAACATTGGCGGCGAGTAAATTCGGCCTGACCTGACCTTATAATACCTTCGCCATTCTTTTTACAAACCATTTTTGCTTTTTAACCAAAGAGTGCCCAACTTCGCAGTCCAAAGTTTACTATGATATCGCATTATAAAAAAATAGCCCAGGAGCTTTCCATTGCCGAAAAGCAGGTGAGTGCCACAGTTGAATTGCTTGACGAGGGCGCTACCGTTCCGTTTATTTCCCGTTACCGTAAAGAGGTTACCGGTACGCTTGATGAAGTGCAGGTGACCGAAATCCGCGACCGTGTACAACAACTGCGCGACCTGGATAAACGTCGGGAGGCCATCCTGAAATCGCTTACCGACATGGGTAAACTAACCCCCGAGCTGGAAAAGCAGATCAACGAGGCCGAAACTATGGTGACGCTGGAGGACATTTACCTGCCCTATCGCCCCAAACGAAAAACCCGTGCTACCACGGCCCGCGAAAAAGGCTTGCAGCCCCTCGCCGATTTATTACTGGAGCAAAACAAAGTTGATCTTGAAACCGCTGCCGAGGTCTATATAGATGCCGAAAAAGGGGTGAACAGCATAGAAGAAGCCCTGGCCGGCGCAAGGGATATCATTGCCGAAACCATCAGCGAAAATGCCGAGGTACGTACCCGCATCCGCGAGCTGTTTATTGAAAAGGGAACCTTTCAATCCAAAGTTGCCGAAGGTAAGGAAGAGGAAGGCATCAAGTATAAAGATTATTTCGACTGGACAGAACCCGTAAAATCGGCTCCCTCACACCGTATCCTGGCCATGCGCCGGGGCGAAAAAGAAGAGATCCTGTGGCTGGATATTAAACCCGAAGAGGAACAAGCCATTGCCATATTGGAAGATACTTTTGTAAAAGGCATCAACTCATCTGCCGATCAGGTTAAACAGGCCATTGCCGATGGTTACAAACGCTTGCTGAAACCATCTATGGAAACCGAGGTGCGCCTGGTTACCAAAAAGAAAGCCGACGAAGAAGCTATCCGTGTGTTTGCCGAAAATGCGCGCCAATTGTTATTGAGCGCACCACTGGGCCAAAAACGGGTTATGGCTATTGACCCGGGTTTTCGCACTGGTTGCAAACTGGTTTGTTTAGACGAACAGGGCAAGCTATTGGAAAATACCGCCATTTACCCGCATACGGGAGCAGGGCAGGCGCGTGAAGCCGAAAAAACTGTTCAGCATTTGTTTGAGAAATACAATATCGAAGCTATTGCCATTGGTAACGGTACTGCCGGTCGCGAAACGGAGGTGTTTGTACGCAATCTGAATTTGCCAGGCGCAGTGATTGTAATGGTGAATGAAAGCGGAGCATCTATCTATTCTGCATCCGATGTGGCGCGGGAAGAATTCCCGGATAAGGATATCACCGTAAGAGGGGCGGTATCTATAGGCCGTAGATTGATGGATCCACTGGCTGAATTAGTAAAAATCGACCCAAAATCAATAGGTGTTGGCCAATACCAGCACGATGTGGATCAGAACAAACTACAAACTTCACTGGATGATACCGTAATGAGCTGCGTAAACGCGGTAGGTGTGGAGCTGAACACGGCATCTAAACAGATATTAGCTTATGTATCAGGTCTTGGTCCGCAATTGGCGCAAAACATCGTGGAGTACCGCGATCAGAATGGAGCATTTAAACGCCGCGACCAGTTGAAGAAAGTTCCCCGTCTGGGCGATAAGGCTTTTGAACAGGCGGCTGGTTTTTTACGCATCCACAATGCCGAAAATCCGCTGGATTCCAGCGCGGTACACCCCGAGCGTTACAGCCTGCTGGAACAAATAGCCAAAGACATGAATTGCACGGTGAAGGATTTGATGGGCAGTGCTCCGCTGCGTAAAAGCATTCCGCTGCAAAAATATACTTCAGAAACGGTGGGTTTACCTACCTTAAATGATATCATGGCCGAGCTGGCCAAACCCGGTCGCGACCCGCGCGAGCAGTTTGAAGCTTTCAGCTTTACCGATGGCGTAAATGCCATTGGCGATCTGAAAGTGGGCATGAAGCTGCCGGGCATCGTCACCAACATTACCAACTTCGGCGCTTTTGTAGATATTGGTGTTCACCAGGATGGATTGGTTCACCTGAGCCAGATCACCAATCGGTATATCAAAGATCCAAACGAGGTATTGAAAGTGCACCAGAAGGTGGAGGTTACCGTGACCGAGGTTGATGTGAACCGCAAGCGCATAGCTCTATCCATGAAAGAAAATGATAAAAGCGCCCCGCAGGAAAGACGGAATGACGACAGAAGGCCTGGCAACGGGAACAATAAACCCACTTATAATAAACGGGTTGAAAAAGAACCAGAAACTGATATGGCTTTAAAGCTGGCTGCTTTAAAGAGTAAGTTTAAATAGGGCAATAAAATTAAATTGTCATCCTGAGCGATAGCGAAGGATCTGTTGTACGAATAGATCCTTCGTTCCTCAGGATGACAGTTGGGGTATATCAAGTAAAATTTTATTCCAAAGTGATCTGCCTCCTGATGCTTTCTTCAAGCGAAATAAAGGTTTCGGTACGTTGGATACCTTTAACTCCCTGAATCTGCTCGTTCAAAACCTCGCGCAGGTGGGTGGTATCATGACATACGATCTTGGCGAAGATACTCCACTCGCCGGTAGTATAATGCAGCTCAACAATCTCTTTTATGGTTTTTAATTGCTTAACCGCCTCGTTGTACTGAGAGCCCTTTTCGAGGTAAATACCCAGGAATGCTGTAATGTCATAACCTAGTTTTTGAGGATCTACTTCCAGGCTGGCTCCCTTTATTACACCCATCTCTTCCAACTTTTTCATTCGCACGTGTATGGTTCCGCCAGAAACGATTAACTCTTTAGCTATCTCGGTGTACGGAGTGGTAGCATTCTTCATTAATATTGATAAAATCTGAATATCAAGATTATCAATTTCTAAATTTTGAGCTTTTCTGTGGGACATAAATTTGAATATCTATATTGAAATACAAGTTTAATTAAAATTTGAATAAAAATAAAATATTTTTGTTGAAATATTTGCAAGGAATTGATGGGTCTATTAAATTTGTATCAAGCAAATGACAATTGCTTTCTGTTCTTTAATCAAAAAAACAATGTTGGGTGGTGAAATTTTTGGCAGACACACCTCCTTGTCCCGGTGGCGGAGATCATAGAAAACCCGAAGCGGGCTAACTACTCTGTGGAGGTTCGAATCCTTCCCCAACAGCAAGTTCCTCAGCAAGTCGTGGAACTTTTATCCTGTAGGATGGTGAAATTTTGGCAGACACACCTCCTTGTCGCGGTGGCGGAGAAATTGGGAAACTTTTAGCAATAAAAATAACCACTCCGTGGAGGTTCGACTCCTTCTCCTACAGCTCTTCTCATAATTTAGGTTTATAATTGGTTAGTAAAGGCCCCTGCCCATCAGGGGCTTTGCTGTTTTGCAATAGAACCAAGAAATTAGAATCAAGAATTAAGACAAAAAATACACCTTACTTATCTTTACTCCTGCGTTTAAGTTGTTTTCTCTCTTGATTCCTGACTCTTATTTCTTGATTCTTTTCTCAATTGTGTCATTTTTACGCATTGATATTATTATCTTAATATTTTTATGATAAATTTGATCGAATACTTATTATTGTAATCGATTGCGAAGCCCTTGTTCCTGATCGTAAAACCCAATTAAACCAATTATAATAACACCATGAAAAAAATCCTACTCCTTTTTCTCACAGCCTGTTGCTGCATCACTTATCTTGCATTTAAACTGGCTGGGAGCGGTAAACCCCGTGTGCTTATATTTTCAAAAACAATGGGTTTCCATCATGCCTCAATTGATGTCGGTATCGCAGCCATTCAGAAACTGGGCAGCGAAAACGGATTTGATGTGGATACCACTAAAAATGCCGACATGTTTACCGACGATAACCTTAAAAAATACGCCACCGTTATCTTTTTAAGCACTACCGGCGATGTACTCAATTACCGGCAGGAAGCTGCCTTTGAGCGTTACATACAAGCCGGCGGTGGTTATGTGGGTGTACACGCCGCTACCGATACCGAGTATGATTGGGGCTGGTACGGCCGTTTGGCTGGGGCCTGGTTTTATGACCACCCGGGCATTCATGATAAAAGCCCTAATGTGCAGCCGGGTGTTTTAAACGTAGTGGATAACAATAACGCGGCAACCAAACACCTGCCCAAAGTATGGAAACATACCGATGAGTTTTACAGCTTTAAAAAAGCGCCTGCACCCGATGTTCATGTATTGGTTACTATTGACGAAAGCAGCTATACCGGAGGCAAAAGAATGGGCTATCATCCTATGGTATGGTACCATGATTTTGATGGCGGACGTGCCTTTTACACCGAATTGGGCCATACCGACGAAACTTATAAAGATGCCGACTATCTTAAAATGCTGCTTGGCGGTATAAAATATGCCATTGGCGAAAACAAGGACCTTGATTATTCAAAGGTTAAAACACAATTGCCGCCCGATGAGGATCGGTTTAAAAAAACACAGTTAGTAACAGGTTCGTTTTATGAACCTACTGAGATGACCATTCTGCCTAATTTTGATATCCTGGTATTGCAGCGTCGTGGCGAGATTATGTTATACAACCACACTACTCGGAAAGTAAAGCAGGTAGGTGCTTTTGATGTATATTATAAAACCCTGCATACTCCCGGCGTAAATGCCGAAGAAGGGATGCTGGGCCTGGCTAAAGACCCTGATTTTGCCAAAAACCACTGGATCTATATTTATTACAGCCCTGCCGATAGCTCAGTTAACCGCCTGTCGAGATTTACTTTTGAGGGCGATACCATTACCAAGAAAACCGAAAAAGTAATATTGGAAGTAAAGGCCCAGCGCGAAATTTGTTGTCATACTGGCGGCTCCATCGCTTTTGGCCCGGGTCCTGATAAAATATTGTTCTTCTCGGCTGGTGATAACTCAACGCCTTTTGATGAGAAAGGACAGAAATATGTGAGCAGCGGCTACGCACCTTTAGACGACAGACCAGGTCATTACCAGTTTGATGCCCGCCGCTCGGCCGGTAATACTAACGATCTGCGCGGTAAAATTATGCGTCTTAAGATTAATGACGACGGAACTTATGATATCCCCGCAGGAAATCTTTTCCCGAAAGGAACACCAAAAACACGCCCCGAAATTTATGTAATGGGCGACAGGAACCCCTACCGTATTTCGGTCGATCAAAAGAATAGTAACTTATATTGGGGCGAAGTTGGGCCCGATGCGCACAATGATAGTTTAGATACCCGCGGCCCAATGGGTTACGATGAGATAAACCAGGCCCGTAAAGCAGGCAACTTTGGCTGGCCTTATTTTGTGGCCGATAACAAACCATATCATGTTTATGATTATGCTACCGGTACTTCCGGCGCAGCATTTGATCCGCAGCATCCTATTAATGAGTCGCGAAATAACACGGGTTTAAGGGATCTGCCGCCAGCACAGCCTGCATTCATATGGTATCCTTATGGACCTTCGGCAGAATTTCCGCAGGTAGGTACAGGCGGCCGTAACGCTATGGCCGGTCCGGTTTATTATACTGATATGTATCCGGATTCGACACGCTTACCCGAGTATTATAATGGTAAATTTCTTGCTTATGAGTGGATGCGCGGCTGGATAAAAGCGGTTAGCATGACCCCAGAGGGTGATTTCGATAAAATGGAACCATTTTTCCCGAAACTGAAATCGAATTCCATGATCGATATGGAAGTAGGCCCCGATGGCAGGTTATATGGTTTGGAATATGGCAGCGGCTGGTTCAGTAAAAACCCCGATGCCGGATTGTTCCGTATTGATTATATCAGCGGCAACAGACCGCCTTCTATAGCTTTCTTAAAAGCCAATAAAACATCGGGCAATTTACCGTTTGCCGTTAAACTAAGCGCTAAAGCTACCGACCCGGAAGGCGATCAAATCACTTACTCATGGAACCTGGGTAACGGAGTTACTAAAGAAACAACAGTTCCGGAGTTAAACTATACTTACACCAAAGTAGGCAGTTATAACATTACGGTTACCGCCAAAGACATCCACGGCGCCAAAACTAAAAGCACACCATTAAATGTATATGCTGGTAATGAAGAGCCACAGGTAACGGTAAAATTAACCGGTGGCAACAAATCTTTTTATCTTCCGGGTGTGCCTGTTAAATACGCGGTAAAGGTAACTGATGGTACTAAAACTGCCAGTGTCGACCGCAGTCGCATTTTTGTAGAGGTTAACTACATTGATGATTATAAAAAACCGGTATCGGCAACGCAGTTAGAACAAACTACTCCCGAAAACAGCGGCAAAGCTATTATGCTGAGCATGGATTGCAAAAGCTGTCATAAAGAAGTGGGCAAATCAATAGGTCCGTCATTTACCGAAGTATCGGCTAAATATAAAAAGGACCCTAAGGCGATGACTAAACTGACCCAAAAGGTAATAAAAGGTGGCGCCGGTGTTTGGGGCGAAGTACCGATGTCGGCACACCCCAGCATTAAAAAAGCCGATGTGGAGCAGATCATTACCTGGGTTCTTTCATTAAATAATCAGGGCAATAAAAAGAAATCCCTACCTGCAGAGGGCAGCATCATACCAAAACCGGGTAAACAGCCAAATGCTACCATGGTATTGTCGGCAGCTTATACAGACAATGGCGGTAAAAACATTAAAGCCTTAACCGGCAGGGGTGTGGCAACGTTAAAGAGCAATAATTACTTATTTGCCGGTAACGAAAAAGTGAACGGCTTTACCGCGTTTAAATACAACGGTATTAACCTGATGATTATGCCGCAAAACGGCGGCTGGTTTGAAGTAGATGGTATCGATCTGACCGGTGTACGCTCGGTAGATATGACCAACTTCTGGCAGGCACCTCCAAACAATACCCTCGATTTTGAGGTGCGCTTAGATGCGCCCGATGGTGAGCTGGCAGGTAAAGGAAGTATGCCTGTGCCAACAGCCGACCAGAAAGGGGGGCTTACCCATGTAACCATCAACCCGGTAACGGATGGCAAACTGCACAAGCTGTACTTTATTTACAAACCTGTAAAACAGGTAGCCTTGGTAGCCGGGGTTACGGGCTTACAGTTTAATGCAAAATAAGACAGGACTATCCCTGCAGATATAAAACAAAAGCCCTGGCAGGTTATCTGCCGGGGCTTTTGTTTTTATTCTTTGTCATCCTGAGCGGGGCGAAGGATCTATTAACGAACTATCATACGAGCTAGCAGATACTTCACTGCGTTCAGCATGACAAATTAATGGTGTAAAAAAGACTCCCTTAAAGTATCTTAAATCCTACGCTTAGCGCCCAAAGGTTTTGACGCTTGGCAAAGCTGTCGCTTACCTTGGTTAAGCCGCCTTCATAACGCAAATCGGCGGTGATAGAGCCTATGTCAACGCCCGCACCCACCTGATAACCAATATTGCTTTTGTTGAAATTATTAGCAGCTCCGCTCAGATTGCTGCCTAAACTTACACTGTTATCTAATTGATAAGTGTAAATAGGGCCGCCCATTACGCGGAAATTCAGGTCTTTTTGCCCAAATGATCTGCCGATTAACAAAGGCACGTTCAGGTTGGTAAACCGCACTTTACCGTTAAATGCGGTATTGTTATCGCTCGATTCAAATTTACCGCCTGTACCGCTTAAATAAAGCTCGGGCTGTAAATACCAGGTGTTACCTATGCGGGCAAATAAACCGGCCTGGTAACCGGTAAGGGTTGATTCTTTTACATTGTCGGTGCTGATTTTTGAAAAATTGACACCGCCTTTAATACCTAATGAAACTTGTGCTTTGGCTCCGATGCTGACCGCTATCAGTAATGCCGCACTCAATAATAATTTTTTCATAATCTTGATGTTGGTGATGCCGTGTGAGTGTTGGTTTACGCACACGGCTGTTTTTAAAATAAATTAGTTTATAAACGGCTTTTATAAGCAAAGCGTATTAGTTGATATGTTAAACTTTTAAACATTGCCCGCCATATCCGGTTCTATGGCCGGCTGTGGAGGCGCATATTTGCGTTTATTATGGCTCTATTGGCCTTATTTAGCAAGGGGCCGCAATTGTGCGTCTCTACAATAAAAAGTGGACTAAGTATTTTAAATATCACGGAGTAATTTGGCTAATATTTCAACACTGAGCTGTAGTTCTTCAACGGTGGATGACGCAAAGCCAAGCCTGGTAGTGTTGGATATTGCACTTTCCCCATCCAAATACAGACCTTGTTTTAAGGCATTTTGGGATAGCTTCACCAAATCTATATGTTTATCAAACTGCGTCCATACAGCCAGGCCACCATCGGGGATCTTAAATTGTACATGATGGTACAATTGGCTGTTCATCAGATCGCAAAAAGCATCACGCCTTTGCCGGTAAACGCGCAATGATTTACGCAAATGGCGCTGAATAATACCATTTTGCAAGAGCTCGGCCACCGCGTTTTCTAACAAGGTATCGCCCTGGCGGTCAATAATACGACGTAAGCAGGCCAGATGTTCAATCACATTTTCGGGCCCAATAAGATACCCCACCCGGATGGCGGGCGATATGGTTTTTGAAAACGAGCCGCAATACAACACCATACCCGCTTCATCGGCGCTGGCAAGCGGCATCAGGGGTTTA
This sequence comes from Mucilaginibacter inviolabilis, assembly GCF_011089895.1. Taxonomy (NCBI): domain Bacteria; kingdom Pseudomonadati; phylum Bacteroidota; class Sphingobacteriia; order Sphingobacteriales; family Sphingobacteriaceae; genus Mucilaginibacter; species Mucilaginibacter inviolabilis. The sequence continues at coordinate 152,865 of NZ_JAANAT010000005.1, read as the reverse complement.
TTCTGGTAATGAAAATCGTAGTCATAATCGTCCTCAAAAATGATAAAACCATGTTTTTGAGCTAATGCCAGCAACTGCACGCGTCTGTCGGCCCGCAGGGCTACTGTGGTAGGGTAGTGGTGGTGCGAGGTAACATAAACCATACGCACCGGTTGTTTTTGGCAAAGCCGTTCAAGCTCATCGATATCCAATCCATACTCATCTACGGGTATTTTAACCAGGTTGGCGCCCGCCTGTAAAAAGTTCATCTGCGCGCCCATCCAGCCTGGTTCGCCGGTCACTACGGTGTCGCCTGCTTGCAATAAACCAGTACAGGCCAGATACAAGCCCATCACCGTTCCGCGTACCAGAATAATATTGGCCGGGCTGATGTGCAGGCCACGGGTTTGGTTCAGGTACGCTGCCAGTTCCTCGCGCAGCCATGCCGAACCCCGGGTATCGCCATAACCCAAACGGGTGTAAGGATTGCCGGTTAATAGCTGAGTACGATAGGCTCTCGACATATCAAGCACAGGAGCCAGCCGCGTATCCGGAAAGCCATCATCAAGGTGCAGCGGCGTATTGGAAAGAGTTACTTTGCGCTGAAGGTGCGTTACCGAGCCGATATTAAAACCGGCTACCTGCGCTGTATTAATAAAGCCGGAAACTATAGCCTGTGGTTTAAACGCGGGTAAATGCCCGGCTACAAAGGTGCCGCTGCCCGTTTGGCTTTCCAGCCAGCCCTGCGCCAGCAATTCGTCGTAAGCACGTATTACTGTTTTACGGTGGATGCTTAATGAAAGCGCCAGCTGGCGGGTGCTCGGTAGCCTATACCCGGCGGATAAAGTACCCGCTTTGATCAGTCCCATTAATTGGTTGCTGATCTGCAAATAAACAGGCAGGGTATTGTTTTTATCGATATATAAAAGTGATGAAAGTATCTGCATTATAAACTGGACTACCTGTTTTGTAATAATTGGATGATTATGACGATCCAATAAACATATAATTTTATAAAAAAACAAAATTATGGCAGCTCCAAAATCACATCTCGTTCCGAGCCGGTCGGCCAAAAGAGCCAACTATGAACCGGAAACCATCCATAGCATACTTGACGAAGCGCTTTATTGCACCATCAGTTATTCGTTTGAAAATAAGCCTTTTTCTATCCCTACAGCTTTTGTGCGTTACGGGGATAAAATTTACATTCATGGCTCGGTAGGCAGTCACTTTATCCGCGAGCTGGAAAAAGGCATCCCGGTTTGTATCACGGTAACCCTGATGGATGCTCTGGTGGTTGCCAAATCGGCTTTTCACCACTCGGTGAATTACCGCTCGGTAGTGATATTTGCGCAAGCCGAAAAAGTAGAGAGCGTAGAAGATAAAATCGAAGCTTTTAAATGGCTTACCGATAAAATTGTACCGGGCAGTTGGGACTATTTGCGTCCCATTAAAGAAAATGAAGTACGCAAAACAACTGCTTTGGCTTTCAGTATTGAGGAGGCATCGGCCAAGATTCGCTCAGGAATGCCGGTTGACGACGAAGAAGATGAGGCATTGCCTATCTGGTCTGGATTGATCCCGTTGCAAAACGGACGCATGGCACCACTCCCAGATAAATTCAGCGAACATATGCCTTTGCCGCCGCACCTTGTTGGTGGTCTTTAGTCCAAAGTTTGAAATCTTGAGTCTATAAAGAGGAAACAGGAGTACGTATAGCTCCTTTCTTCGGGAAGGGGAGAAGTCTGGAGTAAGCAAATCAAATCTTCATAGTAGGGGGTTAGGCTAAAGCCACTAGCTGTTGGTCTATTTATCCGCCCCTTAAAAGGGACGGCAATGAATTAAAAAGAATAATAAATAATTAATTCATTGCCGTTGGCTTCAGCCAACGGATAATTGGCCAGGGCAACAGGGCTTTAGCCCAATGCTGTAGTTGTTATTAGCAAAATAGTTAGGTCTTTGGTTTAAGTTAAACGGAAAGTTCGCGGTGGCAGGGATAACTTTATAGAATGACGTTTCCGTCAAAATCAAACTTATATTTTCTGTTATCCCAGTCAGTAGCCAGAATATAATCATTGGTAATAACAAACTCTTCTTCATTGCTATCCAATGTTACAAAAATATCAGCACCGCTCTGCTGCCAAATCAAATCACCATTGGCACCTAAACGACTGATTTCTATTTCACCGTGAACAATATAGTCTGATTGATATTTGAATATTTCAAAACAAGTGGCAAAATCGGCTTTGGTTTTCCACTGTAACAGCAAAGTTGGTATGCCAAGGCAAAATACACTATCAGAACAACAGATCACCAACCTGTCAGGTTCAATGATCATTCCGGTTGCGTGAATAGCCGTACCTCCACCAGATGCCCCAATAAGTGCACTATTTAAAAGTGAGCCCTCCTTATAAACCTTTATCCCAAAAGCTGATGTAGATCGATAACCATTCTCATTGACATAAATGGCGTTATAATCATGAACATTAGCTGTCGAGTCGCGCCGAAAATCAGGATCAGAAAAAATGTCAATTTGAAATTCGCCTGCAATCAGTGGGGTCATTCTGGATAATTTCAGGTTTTCGAGAGATTAGTACAGGGAAGATTAAGTTTGATTATAAAAGTTTGTCATCCTGAGCGGAGCGAAGTATCTATTCGCCGATTTGCATATTACATGCCAGATTCTTCGCTGCGCTCAGAATGACAATTATTTTTTATTTGCACATCCGCACATCAATTCACTCAATCCCGCAGAGCAGCCTTGATTTTTTCTTTGGTAGCACTAAGTTCTTCGGGGGTAAAGCTTAGTTTGGGGCGGGCAAAGTTCATATCATCAACCCGGTTCATGGGAATCAGATGGATGTGCGCATGCGGAACTTCTAAACCAATTACCGCAACGCCAACTTTTTTGCAAGGGATAGCCTTTTTGAGCGCTGTTGCCACAATTTTCGCGAAAATGTGCAGGCCGGTATAAGTTTCGTCGTCCAGGTCAAATATATAATCAACCTCTTTTTTGGGTATTACCAGCACATGCCCTTCAGCCAGCGGACTAATATCCAGAAAAGCTAAAAACTCATTACTTTCAGCTACTACGTGCGCGGGTATTTCGCCCGCTATTATTTTTGAAAAAATGCTCATGATGTTTTTAGTTGATTGTGTGAATAGTTGATTGAGTTTGATTAAGTTGCCCGAATTTTGATTTTTCGTTGTGTTTATGCAAACATTGCTGTTTCCTGAAACTGAACCAACCTAATATAACTCAATCAACCAATAAGCCTATCTGCTGATTTCCAGTATTTCAAATTCAATTTTACCGGCCGGTACAGTGATCTCGGCGGTTTCGCCAACTTTTTTGCCCAGCAAGCCTTTTGCAATTGGAGATGTTACCGATATTTTACCGGCTTTCATATCGGCTTCGCTTTCTGATACCAGCTGGTAGCTCATAGTAGCGCCGTTTTTAAGATTTTTGATCTTTACCACAGATAATGCCAACACCTTGGATACATCCAGTTTCGACTCATCAAGCAGGCGTGCATTAGCCAGGGTTTCCTGCATTTGCGCAATTTTAGCCTCGTGCAAGCCTTGTGCTTCTTTTGCGGCATCGTATTCCGCGTTTTCAGAAAGGTCACCTTTATCCCGGGCCTCGGCTATAGCTCTTGATATATCCGCACGTCCGGTTGTTTTTAATTTTTGTAATTCTTCTTTTAATTTCTCTAAACCATCTTTGGTAAAGTATGATACCTCTGCCATAACAATAAATTATTTAATGTTCACTTAGTTGGTCATCCCAAAAAAAACCGCCCCCCTTTTTTTAAGAGGGACGCAATGACTCTAAAAACAAACAAGACTACATGGGCCCGAGCCTACATAGTCTTGCTTTTGTATTTAACGAAGATAAGTTATTTAAATTTTAATATCCAAATTTATTTGATGTGCGGATGTGTAAATATGCAGATGTGCAAATGATTGATAACCCTCTTTGCATCTGCATATCCGCTCATTTGCATATCTGCACATTATCCAATCGCCTCCAGTTTCTCGGCCATTACTTCGCTTATTTTGCGGTAGGAGTCAAATGTCCAGCCGGCAACGTGGGGGCTCAGCAACACCCTGCCGCTTTGGCGCAGTTCATCAAACCATACCTGCTCGGCCAGGGCCGGGAATTTTTCTACCTCCAATACATCCAAACCCGCACCCAGTATTTTACCCTGCTTAATAGCGTTCAGCACTGCGCTTACTTTAGCTGTTTTGCCACGCGAAGTATTGATGAAAAATATAGGCTTTTTAAAGTGGAAAAGATATTCGTCATCCACCAATCCATTTGTTTCGGGTGTAAGCGGGATGTGCAGACTCAGTACATCGCTATGTTTCACAATATCCTCCATGCTTACCTCCCGGGCATAACGATCGCTAAAGCCGGTTTTATATTTATCGTAAGCAATTACCTCTACCTGGAAACCCGAAAGCTTACGGGCAAAGCTATGCCCCATATGTCCGTAACCAATAATTCCTACGGTTTTACCTTTAAGCTCAAAGCCACGATTGGCTTCGCGCTGCCAGCTGCCGCCGCGTATTTCGGCATCGCCTTTATTTAAATTATTCATTAAAGATAACAGCAAACCAATGGCATGTTCGCCCACCGCGTCTGAATTACCTTCGGGCGCGTTGATCAGGCTGATGCCCTTTTCGCTCGCATAAGCTTCGTCGATATTATCCATACCAGCACCGGCGCGAGCCACAAAACGCAGGTTGGTTCCGGCATCTATCACCTGTTTATCAACCCTGAATTTGGAACGGATCACCAGTCCGGCGTAATCGCCTATGATCTGCAAAGCTTCATCAGCTTTGATCAGGGGTTGGTAATCGCATTGATAACCTTTGGCGGTGGCCATCTCCATAAATATGGGATGCACATCGTCAACTATAAGAATGTTATTTTTCAATTTCGAAATATTATGAAAGGGCAAATCTACAAAACCTCCAATTATTCGCCATCAGCTATTTATTGTGTGACAGATTTTTACAGTTTGAATAGAATTGCAAGGCAGATGTAGCATGCTGTATTTTGAACGCCGGTAATGACTCACCCCGACATCGCTTCGCTCGTCACCCCTCTCTACGCGAAGCGTAGAGAGGGGTTCTCTTTCTTTTTTCTTTACCCTCTTTCCGCCGCAGGCGAAGAGAGGGTGGTCCAGCGGAGCGTAGACCGGGTGAGTCGGCTATGCATCATTCAATCTTGAGTTCGTTTACAAACGAGCGCAAGTAAACCAGATGAATCTTTTTCACCGACCATTTTAAATATATTTGTTTAGCAACCAATCAATATTTTATGGAAAACTTACAAAAACAGGTTAAAGCATTAAAAATATACTCAGGTATGTTAACCTTGCTGGTATTAATAGTAACAGCATTCAGGCAGAACAATAACATCAACGAACATTTTAAACACATTACCGCCGAACGCCTGGATATTGTTGATGCCAATGGTCAGATCCGCATGGCTATCAGTAATCACGAGCGCCAGCACCCGGGCACCCTCGGCGGTAAAGAGCTGCCTAAACGCGACCGCCCCGCAGGCATGATATTTTTTAATGACGATGGAGACGAATGCGGCGGACTGGTTTATGATGGCAATAAAAATGGCGCTGGAATGGTTTATTCTATCGATCAATATCTGAACGATCAGATCATGCAATTACAATACAATCAATATAATCAAGGTAAAAATCTGCAACGGAGCTATGGTTTTAAACTGTGGGATAAGTACGATAATTTTCCTTCGGCGAAAGTGATGACCTATGTAGATTCATTAAAGAAACTGAATGATACCGCTGCGTACAATGCCGGCGTCAAAAAACTACAACAACCGGGCGTTATAACCGCCGAACGGCTTTTTGTAGGCAAAACCACCAAAGGCGAAGTAGGCCTGTTTTTACGGGATGATAAAGGCAGACCCCGTCTTAAAATTTATATCAATCAACAAAATCAACCTGTTATAGAAAGCCTGAATGATAAAGGCGAGGTTGTGGCGTCGAAGTAAAAACTGCCATTTTGAGCGGTTTCAAAAACTGGCACGGGAATAGCTTTATAAGTCTGGAGTACTGAGTATTAAGTATGGAGTTTTTGGTTATAACTTAATACTCACAACTTAAAATTAATGACAAAGATGAAATTAATCAAAATAAAAAAGCTGGGCGCCGACATCAAACACCAGGCCGAAAAGCTGGCCGATAGCGGCTTTAAACAAATATTTACTCATATAGATCAGCTCAAGATAAAAAAAGGGGTTGATACGATGGGGTTGGATAAGTTTATAAACCAATGCGCGATGATGGCAGCGGGCTCGGGTGCTGTTGCAGGCAGTGGCGGTATGATCACGCTTATAGCCGGTTTGCCTATTGATTTTGCCAACCTCATTACCCAGCAATTTAGGGTAACTATGGCCATTATGTATTATAATAAGGGCAGTTACCAAATTGAATTTAATGATTTCATGGGTCTGGTTGCCACTTCGTTAAGTGTGGAGGCTGGCGTAGCCATATCCAAAACCATGATGGAGGGCATTGCCGAAAAATTCCTGATGGTACTGGGCACCCGTACTGCCGAAAGAATGGTACCCGTGGTGGGCGCCGTAATTGGTGGCACGGCCAATTATCTGTTCATTAAACGCATGGCCGAAATGGTGAAGAAAATGCAGGATGCGCCGGTGGTGATACCGATAGATTAGCCCCCTAACCCCCTGAAGGGGGAACGATATTCTTATTTGCTCCCGCGAGATTAGCGATAGCGTATCTCGTGGGCTGCATATGGTAAGCTTCCAGCTTACGTCAGCTGAAGCCATGTGTACCACGAGCTGAAAGCTCACGAGGGCAAAAGAAGCATAAGATTTGTCATGCTGAATGCAGTGAAGCATCTATTGTTGAACTTTTCAATTGTAGAATAGATCCTTCGTTCCTCAGGATGACAAAGAATATGTAAAGCCGTCCGAATAATAGTCAACTATTCCAATAACCCCTCCGGTATTTTTCCATCCACTTTTGAAAACGGAATACCCAGCAGTTTTACCATAATGGGTGTCATATCGCGCAGATTCATTTCTTCGATCACAGCGCCTTTCCGGATGCCGGGGCCATGGGCGATGAGACCGGTAAGGATATTTTTGGTGTCGGGGAAATACCCGTGTGTGCCGCCTTTACCGGGTTTTACAGCATTGCCCGTACTGGCATTGCCAAATGCAGCGTCATGCTCGCCGGTAAGCGCGAAGGCAACATTGGGGTTATAACCGCCTTTGGTTAATTGTTCTTTGCTGATAATACGATAATATTGTTTAACGTTATCGGGTTGTGCGTCCAGTAATGCTTTTACTTTATCGGCGGTAGCTTTATCAGCAGGATCCTTCAGGTACAGGTAAGCAGATCCGCCGGAGGCATTGAATTGGGCTTTCCAGTCGCCGGTTTTCAGATCGGTGATCAAGCCGGCTTCTTTGAGCCATACATTGGGCGAGATCGTCTTTTTTACATCGTAAAACCCATGGTCGCCACCTATGAGCAATACGGTGCTTTCCCATATACCTGCTGCTTTCAGGGCATCTACAATAATACCCACGGCAGCATCAGCATCGGCTACCGCTTCCCGTACATGTGGTCCGTAACGCCCTTCGGTATGTTGCGCACCGTCTACAGAAAATACGTGAATGGTCATAAGCCCGGGCTTACTTTTCTTGATTACATAAGCGGCTATTTGAGCTATGTTCTGATTCTTTCCCGCATCTATTACGTCAACGCCACCAAACACTTCTTTCTTTACCTCGGCATAAAAACCCTGTGGTAACGAATACTGCTCGCGAACCCCATCGCCCAGGCCGCCTATGTCCGGGATGTTGTAATCAACCGGGGCATTGGCCGATACGGGCCAGTAGAGCGAAGCAACGGTCATGCCCTTTTCTTTGGCAGCTTTCCAGATGGTAGGGGCATGAATGGAGCTATCCTGCCAGTAGGGCTGTTGTGGCGCACCATCGGGGGTAAATATATTGTTATAAAATATGCCATGTTTTACAGGCTGCACACCCGTAACGATAGTGGTATGTGAAGGATAGGTCATGGAAGGGATACGCTGTTTACGCCTTTGGCATAAGCTCCGTTTTTCATCAGCGCGCGCAGGTTAGGCGTTTGCCACCCGCTGTCGAGATAAAAATCGGGTCGTAGCCCGTCAATGGTCAAAAAGATAACGTGTTTGGCGGTTTGTGCCATCAGTCGCCCTGTTATCATAAACAAGGCCAGTAGTGCTATGGAGAATTGCTTTTTCATATGGTATTGAACCGATTAGGGTTTTGCGGGAGTAGGGGAATCCACGAACAGATAAAAAGAACAGCGCAAAAGTGTTGGTAATCCTGTTAACTTTTTATGATATTATGATTATTTAATTTGCTTGAAGTGGGTAGTTCAATTTAGGGTTACGGAAAAATTGCTTTTACCTTAAATAGTTTGTAGGAGGCACCTACGGAGCCATAAATAAATGTTTTCTGTCTATAAACAGGTTACTCCTCCGGAGTTTTGCAAATGACACAAACACAACTCCAGAGGAGTAACCTGTTTATAGATAAAATATAGAAGGAGCATGGGCTCCGTAGGTGCCTCCTATTTTAAAAGCAATCTCCCATACGGTTATACATAATCAGTGCCGGAGTCAAAAAAATTACTTATCTTTATATGTAAACAGCAGGCCTGCTTCCTTTATCAAAGGGAGCAGGCCTGTTTAGTTAAGAAAAAATGAGGTCCAAAACTGACCGTTTGGTGTGTAATAAAATGGTTGTCAATTATTTAATACTTTTTAAAGTTTTAAAAGCACATCAAAACCATGTTGGAATTTGTTAAAAAGTGTTAAAATCGAGTTTTTTAGAGCTTTTTTGAGCTCATTTTCCCCCGTTTTTGATCGGGATTTTGTTAAAATCCGGGGTTTAAAAAGTTTTTTCGAGTAGATTTTATTGATGGTTTCGACCTGCAGCTACTTCGTTGGTTAGTTTTACAAAATCGGCAACGGTGAGGCGTTCGGCCCGCAGATCGAGGGTGGTATTGCCTGCCATCTGTTCTTTATTGATCAATGATGATATGGCATTACGCAGGGTTTTACGGCGTTGGTTAAAACCGGCTTTTACAATTTGCCAGAATAGTTTTTCGTCGCAGTCCAGTGCTTCTGCGCTATTCCGCGTCAGCCTGATTACTGCCGAAAGTACCTTGGGCGGCGGATTAAACACCCCCGCTTTTACGGTAAACAGGTATTCTACCTTATAATAGGCCTGCAAAAACACGCTCAGGATGCCATATTCCTTACTACCGGCCTTGGCAGTACAACGTTCGGCCACTTCCTTCTGAAACATGCCAACTACTTCCACTACCTGCTGGCGGTTGTCGAGCACTTTAAATAATATCTGGGAGGATATATTATAGGGGAAATTGCCAATAATAGCCAGCGGACCCTGGAATACGCCTTTAAAATCCATCTCCAGAAAGTCGGCATTAATGAGGCGGTTGCCGAGTTGAGGGTATTTTTTTTGTAGAAACTGGTATGATTCCTCATCAATATCGATTAGAGACACTTCATACTCGGTCTTCTGCAATAAAAAGTCGGACAGGATACCCATCCCCGGGCCAACTTCCAGTACGTGTTGGTAACGGCCATCTGGTTTCAGGCTGTCCACAATTTTAGCTGCGATATTTTTATCTGTCAGAAAATGTTGCCCTAAATGTTTTTTTGCCCTTACCAACGTCATTATTAATCAAATATTTGAGCAAATTAAGGCATATTTGTGCTTTATTCGGGAACTATAAGCTTAAAATCTTTTATTTGCAGTAAAAAAAGCCAAAAGCCCAAGGCCAAAAGCATAAAGTTTAAGGCCAGGTTTAACATAAATATAAACAGATTATGGTCAGTGAAATTGCCTCAAAATCGGTGAAATCCTGTAGTAATCAGTGTAATCATACATAATAACATGAGCGATAAAATTAAAGTAGGGATAAGCATAGGTGATGTAAATGGCATTGGATTAGAAATAATTATAAAAACACTGGCAGACGCCCGCATTTATGATTATTGTACCCCCATTGTTTACGGGCATACTAAGGTAGCTTCGTTTCATCGTCGTGCAACCCAGGTTAATGAGCTTAATTTTCATGTTATTAATGATCCGTCGCAATCGCAATCCAAAAAGCCCAACATGATCAATTGCTGGGAAGAGGATGTGAAAATTGAAATGGGCCAGGTTACCGAGGCCGGTGGAAAATACGCCTTTATCTCTTTGGAGCGCGCCACTTTTGATCTGAAGGAAGGTTATATTGATGCCCTGATCACAGCGCCTATCAATAAAGACAACATACAAAGCGACCAGTTTAATTTTCCGGGTCATACCGAATATTTACAACAGCGCGATGGCGCAGCTGAATCGCTGATGTTCCTGGTGAGCGATACCCTGCGGGTTGGTGTTGTAACCGGACATATTCCTATCAGCAAGGTATCTGAAAGTATTAACGGCGAAAAAATACTGGCCAAGCTTAAGCTGATGAACCATAGCCTGCAAAATGATTTCTGGATACGCAAACCCAAAATAGCAGTGCTGGGCCTTAACCCACATGCCAGCGATAACGGACTGATTGGCAGCGAAGAAAAAGAAGTGATTATCCCGGCCATTGAAGAGGCCCGTAATAATGATATACTGGCATTTGGCCCATACTCGGCCGACGGTTTTTTTGCCAATGGAACTTATTTGCAATTTGATGCGGTGCTGGCTATGTATCACGACCAGGGACTTATTCCTTTTAAGCAAATAGCTTTTGAATCGGGAGTTAACTTTACCGCAGGCTTAAACTTTGTACGCACTTCGCCCGATCATGGTACCGCTTATGATATTGCGGGTAAAAACCAGGCTTCGGAAATATCATTCCGCGAGGCGCTGTTTACAGCTATACATATTGTAAAACATCGCCGCGAAACCTTGGAGTTGAATGAAAATCCGCTGGTATTTACCAAACTGAGTCGTGACAGGGACTAAAATCCGCTCTGTAATAATAATGTTTCAATTTAATTAACGTTAGATTAAAACATTTGCTTAGTTATCGCATTTACCACTTTAATGAATGATTTTTTTAGTCGAGTCCGATCCATTGACGCTTTCCGTGCGGTAACAATGTTCCTGATGATATTTGTGAATGACCTCGACGGAATTCCAAATACACCAAATTGGCTCAAACATGCTGGCGAAAACGTTGATGCTTTAGGTTTAGCCGATACTATTTTTCCTGCGTTTTTATTTATCGTAGGTTTATCTATACCCTTTGCATTTCAAAACAGACTTAAAAAAGGTGATTATAAACTGCTGTGGCGCATTGCAACCCGTTCGTTCGCGTTGGTATTTATTGGCTTTTATCATGCCAATATGGAGACTTATAATGAAGTTACAACACTGCTGCCCAAGCCCGTTTGGGAAAGCCTGGTTACGTTTAGCTTTTTCTTTATATTTTTAGATTACAGTAAAGATACCTCCAATCTTAAACGGTACATATTACAGGGTTTCGGTATTGCGTTGCTCCTGGCCATGTCTATCCTCTATAAAACCAGCGATCCGGGCCATACCTGGCTGCATTTTACGTGGTGGGGTATCTTGGGGTTGATTGGCTGGGCATATCTGCTTTGTGCACTGATATATTATTATTCGGGCGGGTATTTATGGATCCAGGCAGCGGCATGGATATTCTTCATGTTCTTTAATATCGATTTCCACTTTGGTTTCCTTAACTTCCTGGCTCCACTACAGAAATATGTATGGATAGCCGGCAATGGGGCCATGCAGGCCTTTACCATGTCTGGTGTGTTTGTATCTGTGCTGTATATGCGGCTTAAGGCTAATAATGAGCTTAAACTGTTATGGGCTGCCTTGTTCATGATCGCTATCATTATGTTTAACATGGGCTTTATTGTACGATACTTTAGTGGTGGTATCTCCAAGGCTCGTGATACCCCTTCATGGGTGCTCATTTGTACAGGTATTAGCTTGGTGATGTATGCAATTTTTATTTACGTGGTTGATTTTAAACATAAATACAACTGGTTCAAGATCATTGAACCAGCCGGTACCAATACATTTACCTGTTATATTGTACCTTTTTTGTTTTACCCCATATATGAAATGAGCAACCTGGGCTATCCCGAATATCTGAATCAGGGAACCGGCGGATTAATTAAGTGTATCATATTTGCATTTGTAATGGTTTGGCTTACAGGATTGCTTGATAAGATCAATATCCGGCTTAAAATATAGTTTCAAACACAAAGTCACTATTTGCTTTAAGCCCTTGGTTTGGCACTTTAAGCTAAAAAAGAACCTGTTAAATTTCAAATACCGAAATGGTATTTGGTTTATATTGTGCCGTATTTTTGATAATTAGCCTTGTAGATTACAATATTATCTTTACCTTTAACCGTTAGTATTTTATCCCGTCCATAATCAAATTAAAAAAACAGTTTCCAATTGTAGTATTTTTCCCTACATTTGCGGGCTAATTGTTGCTCATTGAAATCGCTTAGAACATATTCGATTCCTTTTACAGGGCTTAAACTGGGAAAACACCGGTTTGAATACGCTGTTGACGATGCTTTTTTTGACGAGTTTGATTACTCGCTGGTAAAAAAAGCTAATCTGCAGTGCCTGGTAGAATTAGATAAGCAGGAAACCATGCTGATACTGGATTTCCACATCAGCGGAACTGTTAATACCACCTGCGACAGGTGCTTAGCCGAATATCCGCAACCGTTGGATATAACCGAGCAGCAGATTGCCAAGTTTAGCGACGAGGTGATTGATGAAGATGACGAGATCATCACCCTGAATAAAAATGATCATGAGATCAATATAGCAGGGTTAATATATGAATATATAAACGTTGCCATGCCATTTATATCGGTATGCGGCGATGAGGGTAACACCTCTTATTGTGATAAAGAGATGCTCGAAAAGTTAAATAACCTTTCGGGAAATGAAGGACAAAATGAGCAGACAGACCCGCGGTGGGATGTACTCAGAAAAATAAATAAATAACAAATAACAGGATCATGCCACATCCAAAACGTAAAATATCCAAATCAAGAAGAGATAAGCGTAGAACACACTACAAAGCTGAAGCTCCAACTTTAACTACCTGCCAAACTACAGGTGCCGTGCATTTACCGCACAGAGCTTATACTGTTGATGGTAACGTTTACTACAACGGTAAATTACTGATAGAGAAAGCAGCAGTAGCATAAGTTTAATTTTCTGAAAATGAAGATTGGCTTAGATATTATGGGCGGTGATTTTGCTCCCAAAGCAGCCGTTTTAGGGGCAATCGAAGCTTATAAGGCTTTATCTGCCGACCAAAAACTGGTGCTCATCGGGGATAAAGAAATTGCCGCCACTATTCTTCAGGAAAATAATGTGAGCCCGGATCACTTTGAGTTTGTACATACAACCGAAGTGATAGGTATGGGCGAACATCCTACAAAGGCGATTGTTCAAAAACCAGATTCGAGTATTTCGGTTGGGTTTCAATTGCTTAAGGAGGGACAGATACAGGCTTTTTCTTCAGCTGGTAATACCGGCGCCATGCTTGTTGGTGCCATGTTCAGCGTAAAAACCATTCCCGGCGTTATTCGTCCGGCTATGACCACTATTGTACCCAAACTTAAAGGAGGTTTGGGTATTTTGTTGGATGTAGGTGCCAATGCCGATTGTAAACCAGATGTTCTGGTGCAGTTTGGCGTGCTGGGCAGTTTACTCGCGCAGTCGGTATATGATATCAACAATCCGCGTGTAGCGTTAATGAACATCGGCGAAGAAGAAGAAAAAGGTAATATCCTGAGTCAGGCCACCTACCCTTTAATGAAAGAAACATCCCTGTTTAACTTTGTAGGTAACGTTGAAGGACGCGACCTGTTTAGTGAAACTGCTGATGTGTATGTATGTGATGGCTTTACCGGTAACGTCATATTAAAGCTGGCCGAATCGTTTTATGTGATAACACGAAAGAAACAGCTTAAAGATGAGTTTTTTGACCGGTTTAATTACGAACAATACGGTGGCAGCCCTATTCTGGGTGTAAATGCACCGGTAGTTGTAGGCCATGGCATCTCAAGTCCCGAAGCTATCAAAAACATGATCCTTTTATCAAAAAACATGATTGAGAGCAATCTGGTTGACAAAATTAAACAAGCTTTTCAGTAAAAAGATAAAAGATGAGTAAAATTCATGCTGCTATTACTGCTGTACATGGTTACGTTCCCGACTATATCCTTACCAACCAGGAGCTTGAAACTCTGGTTGATACCAACGATGAGTGGATTGTAAGCCGTACCGGCATTAAGGAGCGCCGTATACTTAAAGGCGAAGGCTTGGGTACATCTGATATGGCAGTTCCCGCGGTTAATGGCTTGTTAAAAAAACGGGGAATAAGTGCCGAGGAAATTGACCTGGTTATTTTTTGCACAACTACGCCCGATATGCCATTTCCGGCAACAGCAAACATCCTGGCCAACAAAATTGGCGCGGTGAATGCATGGGGTTTCGACCTTCAGGCAGCCTGTTCAGGTTTTATATTTGGCCTTACCACAGGTGCCCAGTTTATTGAAAATGGTAAACATAAAAAGGTACTGGTAGTTGGCGGCGATAAAATGTCGTCGATAATTAATTATGAGGATCGCGCCACCTGCATTATTTTTGGTGATGGTTGCGGCGCAGTGTTGCTTGAGCCTAATACCGAAGGCTATGGCATTATGGATTCTATCCTGAAAAGCGATGGCTCCGGGGCACAATATTTACATCAAAAGGCCGGAGGTTCTGTAAAACCAGCAACGCATGAAACCGTGGAGGCCCGTGAGCATTTTGCTTATCAGGAAGGTCCTGCAGTATTTAAATTTGCGGTAACCAACATGGCCGATGTGGCTCACGAAGTAATGGAGCGCAATAGCCTGGTGGCTGATGATGTTGCCTGGTTGGTGCCTCATCAGGCCAATAAGCGGATCATTGATGCTACAGCCAGCCGTACCGGGTTAAGTGCCGATAAGGTGATCATCAATATTGAACGTTATGGTAACACAACTAATGGAACAATACCATTATGTTTGTGGGAGTGGGAGAGCAAGTTTAAAAAAGGCGATAATCTTATTTTAGCGGCATTTGGAGGCGGATTTACCTGGGGTTCTATTTATTTAAAATGGGCTTATTAAGTGTACAGGTCAGAAAAATAAAACATCTGTTCATTTTAATATGTTACTTAATTTATAGCTAAATCATAAAAAACATTTGCACATTTGCAGTCTGCATATTTGCATATTGCCAGTTTGCACATTATCATATTAACTTAGATAATAAACTTTATCCAAAACCACTCAATCCCAAAGTATGGATATTAAACAAATTCAGGACCTTATTCGTTTTGTTTCAAAATCAGGCGTAAACGAAGTGTCAATTGAGCAAAAAGATTTTAAGATTACCATAAAAACCAATGAGGTACAACCGCAGGTTATTCATGCAAGTATCCCGGCACAAACTGCTCCGGTAGCATTACCGGTTGCTCCGGTTGCCCAGGCAGCAGCACCTGTGGCTACTCCTGCTACCCCGGCAGCGGAGGATACCTCAAAGTATCTTACTATCAAATCGCCAATGATCGGCACTTTTTACCGTTCGGCTAGTCCTGACAAGCCATTATTTGTAAATGTTGGCGATGAGATAAAAACAGGCAGTGTTGTTTGCATTATCGAAGCCATGAAACTTTTCAACGAGATCGAATCTGAAATTTCAGGTCGTATTGTCAAAGTATTGGTTGACAATGCATCTCCTGTTGAATACGATCAACCTTTATTTTTAGTAGAACCAGTTTAGATGTGCAGATGTGCGGATTTCAAATGTGCAGATGATCTTAACTCATTTGCACATTTGCAGTAAACACAATTGAACATCAATCATTAATATTTTCATCTGCATATTTGCATATTTGCACATCAAAAAGACCATGTTTAAAAAAATATTAATAGCTAACCGGGGTGAGATTGCCTTACGTATTATTCGTACCTGCAAAGAGATGGGTATAAAAACCGTAGCTGTATATTCAACTGCCGACCGTGATAGCCTTCATGTACGTTTTGCTGATGAGGCTGTTTGCATTGGCCCGCCACCAAGCCGTGATTCATACTTAAGTATCCCAAATCTTATTTCGGCGGCCGAGCTTACCAATGCCGATGCTATACATCCAGGCTATGGCTTCCTGTCTGAAAACGCTAAATTTTCGGCTATTTGTGCCGATTATGGCATCAAATTTATTGGCGCTACTGCCGAGCAGATCAACCAAATGGGTGATAAGGCATCAGCTAAAGACACCATGAAAAAAGCCGGTGTACCTATTGTACCTGGTTCAGACGGTTTGCTTACCGATGTAAAACAAGGTATTTCTATAGCCAACAAAATAGGTTATCCTATTATATTAAAAGCAACTGCCGGTGGCGGTGGCCGTGGTATGCGTATTGTTTGGAAAGATGAAGAGTTTGAAAATGCCTGGGATTCGGCCCGTGCCGAGTCTGGTGCTGCCTTTGGCAACGACGGTCTTTACCTGGAAAAATATGTACAGGATCCACGCCATATCGAGATACAGGTAGTGGGCGATCAGTATGGTAAAGTATGCCACCTTTCTGAACGCGATTGTTCAATTCAACGCCGTCACCAGAAACTGGTAGAGGAATCACCATCGCCATTCATGACCGAAAAACTGCGTAAGAAAATGGGGGAGGCTGCTATAAAAGGAGCCAAAGCCGTTAAATATGAAGGTGCCGGTACCGTAGAATTTTTGGTTGATAAAGACCGTAATTTCTACTTTATGGAAATGAACACCCGTATCCAGGTAGAGCACCCGGTTACAGAAGAAGTAATCAACTTTGACCTGATCAAAGAACAGATCAAAGTTGCGGCAGGCATCCCTATTTCGGGCAAAAACTACGAGCCAACCATGCATGCTATTGAGTGCCGTATCAATGCCGAGGATCCTTTTAATGGTTTCCGTCCATCACCAGGTAGAATAACCAATTTCCATTCACCTGGTGGCCACGGTGTGCGTATCGATACACATGTATATACCGGTTACGTGATCCCACCTAACTATGATTCGATGATAGCCAAAGTGATTTGCGTAGCGCAAACCCGTGATGAAGCACTGAGTACCATGGAGAGAGCATTAAGTGAATTTGTGATAGAAGGTGTAAAAACAACTATACCATTTCACCTTAAATTATTGCAGGATCCTAACTTCCGTGCTGGTAATTTCACCACCAAGTTTATGGAAACCTTTGAATTTTAAAATAAATTCAAACTATCTTCATATAATTAAACGTACTTAGCACAATAGCGTTTTTACAGCGGTATTTAAACCATGAGCGATAACAAACTAATTAAGGCCATCAAAGACAAAGGCAAAACGATGGAAGCAGAAATGTCTTTCTTCGATCATTTGGAGGCGCTGAGATGGCATTTAGTAAGGGCGTCAATAGCCATTGTAATATTTACCGCTGTAGTATTTTATTATTACGACTGGATTTTTGATACGGTGATCATGGGCCCAAGCAGGCCTACCTTCTGGACCTATCGTATGCTTTGTAATATTGGTGCAGCTTTACACCGCTCCGGATTTTGTATTGATAAAATCAATATACATCTTCTTAATACCGAAATGGCGGGCCAATTCACCTTACAGATCAATTCGGCGCTCCTTATAGGTATTACTATGGGGGTTCCTTACCTCATCTGGGAGATTTGGCGCTTTGTAAAGCCTGCCCTGCATGAAAAAGAACGTAAAGCCGCTACTGGATTTGTTTTTTACGCCTGTATACTGTTTTTCCTGGGTGTGATGTTTGGGTACTATGTTATTACCCCCATGTCTATTAATTTTTTATCAGGCTATACGGTCAGCACACAAATTGAGAATAAGTTCACAGTTGATTCTTATTTATCGTCGGTTGCTACCCTCACCCTGGCAACTGGTTTGGTATTTCAGTTACCCATTCTGGTTTACATATTATCAAACCTGGGTATCTTAACGCCTAAATTCATGCGTGAAACACGCAGGTACGCTATTGTGATCATCCTGATCATAGCAGCGGTGGTAACTCCAACACCTGATATGTTAACCATGACTGTAGTAAGTATCCCGTTATTTATACTTTACGAAGTAAGTATTGTAGTGGCAGGCTTGGTTGAGAAAAGAAAAATAAAACGCCACGAAGAAGTAATGTCATAACCAGATATGCACACGACATATAAAAAAGCTGCCCCTTAAGGGCGGCTTTTTTATTTAAAAACATGGTTTACATAAATTCGCTATTTTACTGCAAGAAAATACCGTAATTAATTGATTGTCAATTATATAAAATCATGTTAACCCAAAAAAGTGTAAACCCATGTAAACCCACTTTTTAAGCAGGTAGGCAGTTTGTGCGGTCAAAATGCCCTACACTTCCGGAGAGCATTTAAGCGGATCTTATGTTGAAAGCCTTACTATGTTAAATTGGCATATCAGCACATCTAAATAATTTGCACATTTGTATCTTAACTTAACACTTATTTAACTGATGAAAGAAGGGCTAAAGATTGCCATTGGCGCCGACCACGCCGGCTTTGATTATAAACAGGCTTTGCTGGAAACCGTAACCGCAGCTGAGTTAAAAGATTTTGGCACCTATTCCAATGCCTCGGCAGATTATCCCGACTTTGCCCACCCCGTTGCCTCGGCAGTTGAAAGCGGTGAATTTGATCTGGGTATTTTGGTTTGCGGTAGTGCCAACGGCGTAGCCATTACGGCCAATAAACATCAGGGTATTCGCGCAGCCATCTGTTGGACAGTTGAACTGGCAGAACTGGCCCGGAAGCACAATGATGCCAATATTGTATGTATTCCTGCCCGCTTTATCAGCATTGATGAAGCCAATAAAATTGTAGCAGCTTTTCTGAATACAGATTTTGAGGGTGGCCGCCACGCCACGCGCGTAGGTAAAATTGCCTGTTGATTAAGCTGAAAGCAAAAAGCTTAAGGCAGAAAGCCATGAATAAGAAATTCCATGAACATAACTAACCTATAAACATGAAACAAATATACCTGTGGGCCATTTCATCGGCATTTGCTTTAAATGCCTGTGCCCAGCAAAACCCAACAATTGTAAAATACGCCAAGCTAATCACCGCTGATGATGCCAAAAAGCATTTGAGCATAATAGCATCTGATGCGTTTGAAGGCCGTGAAACCGGCAAACCCGGAGCTGAGAAAGCTGCGAATTATATTGCAGCAGAATTTAAAAGATTAGGCTTACAAGCCCCGGTAAACGGGTCTTATTTCCTGGATGTGCCGCTTACAGAAAATGCGCTTAGAGTAACGGATTTTACCGTAAACGGAAAAGCGTTTACCTATGCTAAAGACTTTTACCTCATTGGTACCTATCCTGATAATAGCCTGACCGCAAATGAAATCGTATTTGTGGGTTATGGAACCGAAAGTGAGATAGGTAATACCGATTTGACCGGGAAAATATTGCTTTGGGTAAATGAAGATAAACCGGAAGCGGGATCTACCCCCAATACAAGTTATCGCATGACGGCTATCCGTACCAGGATCATTAAAAATCTCCAAAACAAAAAGCCTTTGGCTATACTTGCCGCCAATCCAGGCATTGCTGCTGCCTTGACCCGTTTTGGTAACAGTATGACAAGTCCGCGTTTAACTATTAAAAAGGAAGGCGGCGCATCGCAAAACGCCAATGCCCCGGTATTTCAAATTACCATTAATCTGGCAGATGATCTGGTAAAGGCAAGTGGCAAAACTTATGATCAGTTAAAAACGGCCTCGGCTTCAGCTGTCAACCAACCTTTGACTGTAAAAACCGACATCGCCCTGAAATATCATACCGAAAAGAAGGATGTAAAAGCAGTTGATGTATTAGGATACATGCCGGGTACCGATCTTAAGGATGAGGTGTTGGTATTTTCGGCTCACTATGACCATATCGGTTTAAACCTGGATCCAAATGCTAAGGATAAGGTAAATAACGGTGCCGATGATGATGGCTCCGGTACTACCGGCATATTGGAAATTGCCCGTGCGTTTTCACAAGCTAAAAAGGACGGCCATGGCCCACGTCGTAGTATCCTGTTTTTAGGTAATGTTGGTGAAGAAAAAGGTTTATTGGGATCGGAATACTACTCTGAGCATCCGGTTTTCCCATTGGCTAATACGATTACCGATCTGAACATTGATATGATTGGTCGTGTGGGTGAAGAATATATAGGTAAACCTGACTCGGCTAATTATGTTTATGCCATAGGATCATCTATGCTGAGTAAAGAACTACATGAAGTTGGAGAGAATGCCAATAATACTTATACCAAGCTGCATTTGGATTATAAGTATGACGATCCAAACGATCCAAACCGGTTTTACTATCGCAGCGATCACTACAATTTTGCCAAACATGGCGTGCCTATTATATTTTACTTTAACGGAGTGCATGCCGATTATCACCAGCCTGGCGATGAAGTGAGCAAGATCAACTTTCCATTACTAGCTAAACGTGCGCAACTGGTATTTTATACTGGCTGGGATCTGGCGAACCGGGATAAACGCCCTTTTGTGGATGGTAAAGTATCTGAAGAAACCAGATAATAATCAGGTTCATAAAATTAAAAAAGAGGCGCATGTTTGCGCCTCTTTTTTTGCTGTGTTAAAAACTTAATCAACCGTTCAATAATCAACCAATATAAAAAAAAACTAAATTCGCATATATGGGAAGCACTGCGGAAGAGTTTTTGGTAGCCTCTGAAGAGAAGGCATTTGATGTTGATCACCGCCGTATTATCAATAATAACATTGATAAATACAGCACCGCTGTGGAACGTGGCCTTTCCCGCATTACTAATCTTGAAAACGCCAAACGTAAGGGGCATGTGATCAAATGGAAGGTAATGGAAAACCTGGATAAGTTTTTACCAGAGTTTGAAGCCAACTTCCAAAAACGTGGCGGAAAAGTAATCTGGGCCAATGATGCAGAAGAAGCCAATCGCGAGATACTAAGTATCATCCGCAAAGCCAACGCCAAAACTGTCGTCAAATCAAAATCAATGGTTACCGAGGAGATTCATTTAAATGAGTTTCTGGAAAGTAATCAGATTGAGTCGTTAGAAACTGATCTGGGCGAATACATTGTGCAGCTTTTGGGGCAAAAGCCTTATCATATAGTTACCCCGGCCATGCATCTCAGCAAAGAGGATATAGCCAAACTATTCCACGAACGTTTCGGTACTCCGATTGATGCCACGCCAGAGCAACTGACCCTTAAAGCGCGCGAATTACTGCGCGAGAAATATCTGCAAGCCGATATTGGTATTACTGGAGCCAACTTTTTACTGGCTGATACGGGCAGCATCGCCATTAGTGAAAACGAAGGGAATGCCCGTTTATGCACTACGTTCCCTAAAATACACATTGCAATCGTCGGTATCGAAAAATTGATCCCATCCATCGCCGATCTCGACCTGTTCTGGCCCATATTATCCACCCATGGCACCGGGCAAAATCTCACGGTTTATAACACCATTTTAAGCGGCCCGCGCCAGCCGAATGAAACCGATGGCCCCGATGAAATGTATGTGATATTGTTAGATAATGGCCGTACTAACCTGTTAGCCCAAAAAGAACAGCGTCAGGGGTTATACTGTATACGTTGTGGTGCCTGCTTAAACGTTTGTCCTATTTACAAAAACATAGGCGGTCATACCTACAATACCACTTATAGCGGTCCTATTGGCTCCATTATTACGCCACATACCAGGGGAATGGGGGAATTTAAACACTTAAGCTATGCTTCCAGTTTATGCGGCAGGTGTACCGAGGTTTGCCCAGTTAAGATCGATATTCACAAAATGTTGTTGCTTAACCGGCGCGATGCGGTAAAAGAACATCTGGTTACCACCAAAGAACGCTGGGGGTGGAGCATCTGGACAAAAGGTATGCTCAAGCGTAAGCTCACCGACTTTTTTGGCGGTAAAATGAAAAACTTCCTGCTCAAAACCTTCTTTAAAAAGACATGGGGACACCTGCGGGATATGCCCAATGTTGCCGAAAAATCCTTCAGTAAACAGTGGCAGGAAAAGAACCGCGTTCAGGAAGACGAATAAATCTATACTATATCCCATACTACCATGCGAAAAATAATTTTGAACCTGGCTTTAAGCCTCGATGGATATATTGAAGGCCCTAATGGTGAGTATGATTGGTGTTTTGCCGATCAGGATTATGGCATGACCGAGTTTTTAGGTAATACCGACGCCATATTTCTTGGTCGCAAAAGTTACGAAATGCTCATGAGCGCAAGCCCCGAAGTATTCTCGGCAATTAAAATGTACGTTTTTTCGAATACCTTAAAGCAAGTTGGTGCTAACGCAGAAATTATTACCGAGGCTGATTTTAAAAGCCGTATAGAAGAAATCAGGCATCAACCCGGAGCAAATATCTGGTTGTTTGGCGGGGCAGAACTGGTATCGGCATTTATAGCTCATAACATGATCAACGAAATGTTGATATCCGTGCACCCTGTAATTTTAGGCGCAGGCAAACCACTTTTTATCAATATAAAAGAACGAACAGAACTCACATTGATCGGCAGCGAACAATTCAGCAGTGGGTTAGTGCAGTTGAAGTATACTCTTAAACCCAAGTTTGATATGAATATGTTGGGTAATCTGTAAAAATCAAAACTTCAAAAGGATACCATTTACAGCCTTAAAGATATCGTCGGCCAGATTTTTCAAGGATGGAAATTTCATTGGTACAAGGTTTATTTATCCAATGTACTGATTTTTGTAAAATATATGCGGTAAAACCCTATCTGCACCTGCTTGGGGATTGCATTTTACACATTAGTGTTTATATTTGCGGTCGCAAAAAACATCATTTTATATAAATATAATGAGAGAAATACAGTTCAGAGAAGCGCTAAGAGAGGCCATGGTCGAAGAAATGCGCAACGACGATAAAATATACCTGATGGGTGAAGAGGTTGCCGAATATAATGGCGCCTACAAAGTAAGCCAGGGTATGCTGGATGAATTTGGTGCCAAACGCGTTATTGATACGCCCATCTCTGAATTAGGCTTTGCCGGTATCGGCATTGGCTCTGCCATGAATGGTTTGCGCCCGATCATCGAGTTCATGACCTTTAACTTTTCGTTAGTGGCTATCGACCAGATCATCAACGGTGCAGCCAAGATCATGTCTATGAGCGGTGGCCAGTTCTCGGTTCCGATCGTTTTCCGCGGCCCTACAGGTAACGCGGGTATGCTAAGCTCACAACACAGTCAGTGTTTTGAAAACTGGTATGCCAACTGCCCGGGTTTAAAAGTGGTAGTACCATCAAATCCTTACGATGCTAAAGGTTTACTAAAATCAGCTATTCTTGATCCGGATCCGGTTATTTTCATGGAATCTGAATTAATGTATGGTGATAAAGGCGAAGTTCCTGAAGAAACTTATTATATACCACTAGGCAAAGCGAAAGTGGTTAAAGAAGGTACGGATGTTACTTTAGTAGGCTTTGGCAAGATCATGAAAGTGGTTATCGCTGCAGCTGCCGAGCTTGAAAAAGAAGGTATCCATGCTGAAGTGATCGACTTACGTACTGTACGTCCTATTGATTATGCTACTGTGATTGAATCGGTTAAAAAAACAAACCGTTTAGTGATCATCGAAGAAAGCTGGCCTTTAGGCTCAATAGCTACTGAGGTTGCTTTTAAAGTACAAAAAGACGCGTTTGATTACCTTGATGCACCTATATTACGCATCATGGGTGGCGACGTTCCACTGCCTTATGCACCAACCCTGATCCAGGAATACCTGCCAAATCCGGAGCGTGTTATTAAAGCGGTTAAAGAAGTAATGTACGTTGCTAAATAATAACGCTATAGAGATATTGCAAAAAGCCCCGACCGATTGGTCGGGGCTTTTTTATTTGCCTATAATTTAAAAGACGGATTAAGGATAATCCCTGAAAAGCGAGCCATTTTATTAAAAAGTGGGTTTACATGGGTTTACACTTTTTACAGTCAATATTGATCTAACTTATTTATTATCAACAAATTAACTAAAATTCGCCCTCAAATAGTGTAAACCCAGATTTTGGCTAAATTTAGATCCCTTCAGAGTCCCCCCAACTTATTTTGCCATCTTTCCTAACAATAAATTTACCATCATTTTACCATGAAGAGGAACTGATATTATTTAATTACCTATTTTAGCTAATAAATCATCGGTATGCAATACTTCAATCCTAAAACATTAAAGTCAATATTCCTAATAGCAATAGCTATTATTATTTGTAGCAGCGTTTATGCGCAAACCCCAGCGGCATCCACTGCTGCCAAAGCGCCTGCTGCTACCGGAGCTACGGTTTATATTGACAAGTTTTTTAAAACTTATGAAAAAGATGGTACCTCCAGAGCTATCATCAACATTTTTAAAACCAATCCATTGGTTGATTCAACGAGCTTGAGGGGGTTGATCGCCAAAATTGATACCACCCGGGCTTTAATCGGCTTGTACATTGGCAAGGAATTGATTGTACAACGCAAGGCGTCAAACAGCCTGATCTTGTATAGTTACCTGGTAAAACACCAGAATCAACCGGTACGTTTTACCTTTATGTTTTACAAGCCAAAAAATGATTGGTTAATATATCGCCTGTATTTTGACGATCAGGTTGATAATGAACTGGAAGAATCGGCCAAGATAAATGGAAAAACGCCGTAAAAAGAGCTTAAGGCAGAAAGCCAAAGGTCTAAAGCATTTACGCTTTAGGCCTTTTTATTATTTCTTATATAGCTTTAAGCTTTTTCCCTTGAGCTTTCAGCTCTTTAGTCTACCAGGATATTCTCTCCAAATTTTTGCGATACGGTAGTGCTTTCTTTATCATTGATGCTGATCACCAGCGAATTATCATAAGTTATTTTTTCGAGCAGTTTGATGTTGGTACCTATGCCAATATCCAATTTTTGCAGGTACTGTAAAAACGAGCTGCTGGTGTCTTTTACGGCAGCTACCCGGCAATTAGTGCCTGTTTTCAGATCGGCTAATGTTACCGAATAGGGTTTGGGAACTTTACCGTTTGCTTTTGGTATAGGGTCGCCATGAGGGTCATACTCCGGGAAACCGAGAAATTTATCCAGTCTATCGGCCAGGGTAGCATCATTGATATGTTCCAGCTCCTCGGCAATATCATGGATCTCATCCCAATGATATCCCAGCTTTTCCAACAAAAACACCTCCCAAAGCCGGTGACGACGAACAATCAATACAGCATCCTTTAAACCAACGGGGGTTAATTTTACGCCTTTTTTCTTGTCGTACTCTATCAACTGCTTGTCGGTCAGCTTACGGATCATATCCACTACCGATGCCGGGTTGTTTTTCAACGACTCGGCAATGGCTGTAGGCGTTATCTTAAAATTGGGTTGCTGGCTAAGCCGGTAAATTGATTTCAGGTAATTCTCTTCCGATAATGTGTACATCCACTTTTATGATTACACACAAACATAAATAAAACATAGCGTTAATTATAAAATTAGTCTTATCTAATTTTATATATTTAATTAATCAAATAAATTAAATATGTTTGCATAAATTTAAACTATATGCGAACACTGTTTTTACTTTTTATATTATTGATAACTAATCAACTTTTTGCCCAAAACGGAGTTTTAAAAGGGCATGTCACTGGTAATAATGAACCCTTATCATATGCCTCGGTGAGCATTAAAAGCCTGGGGAAAGGGGTAAGTACCAATACTAAGGGTTATTTCGAGATCAAAAACATTCCTCCGGGAACCTATGGCATTACTTTTACCAGCATCGGTTATGAAGCTGACACCATCCGAATTACCATTAACAACGATGAACCCGTTATAAAAAACGTGAGCCTGAAAGAAAAGCCATCCAAACTCAATGAAGTAGTAGTAACCGGGGTATCACGAGCTACTCAACTACGCAGTAACCCCGTGCCTATAACGGTAATGAGCAAAAAAGAGATTGAACAGCACGTAAACAATAATATCATCGATGCCATTATCAAAGGCGTACCTGGCGTAAGCGCGGTTACTACCGGCCCCAATATCTCTAAACCTTTTATACGGGGCCTGGGCTACAACCGGGTGTTAACCTTGTACGATGGTATACGCCAGGAAGGCCAGCAATGGGGGGACGAACACGGCATCGAGATAGATCAATACGGTATTGGTCGCGCAGAGGTGGTAAAAGGTCCGGCCAGCCTAACCTATGGCTCCGATGCTTTAGCCGGGGTGATCAACCTGATCCCCTATATTCCCAATGGCGACGATGGCAAACTTAATGGCGATTTCATAACCGATTATCATACCAACAACGGCATGATTGGTACCTCCATTGGTTTATCCTACAAGCAGAACAACTGGAAATACGCTTTTCGTGCCACAGCCAAAACTGCTCACGATTATCAGAATAAGATAGACGGTTTTGTATATAATACCGGTTTCCGAGAATTTAATCTGTCAGGCATCGCCCGGGTGGATAAATCATGGGGTTACTCACAAATTGGCGCTACACTATATGATAACCGACAGGAGATTCCCGATGGTAGCCGCGATTCCCTGAGCCGTCGTTTTACCAAACAGATCTATGAAGCCGGACAAGACGATATCAAAAACCGTCCTATAGTCTCCAACAGCGAATTGCGTTCTTATTCAATAGCGCCCTTGCATCAGCGTATACAGCATTACCGGGTATATAATACCAATTCTTTTAAAACCGGCGATGGCAGTATCAACACCTCATTGGGTTTTCAGCAAAGCATCCGCAGGGAATATGACCATCCAACCGTTCCGGAGCAAGCCGGCTTATACGTAGTACTCAACACAATTAATTATGATGTAAGATATAATCTGCCCAGCTTAGGTGGCGTGGAAACCACCGCGGGTATCAATGGCATGTACCAAACCAATCGCAGTAAAGCAGCCACTGATTTTCCGATACCCGATTATAACCTGTTTGATGCAGGAGGCTTCCTGTTTGCTAAAAAGAGCTTTGGTCGCATTGATATTTCCGGCGGTTTAAGGTACGATACCAGACACATTACCTGGAATAATTTTTATGTGGGTACAGATGCGCAAACCGGGTTTGGTAGGCAAGTACATTTGCCCGATACAGCGGGCGCCAGTTTGCAATTTCCGGCCTTTACGCATAATTACCGCGGCTTTTCGGGCAGTTTAGGCCTTACTTATAACATCAGCGATCGTCTGTTGCTCAAAGCTAATATTGCCAAGGGCTATCGGGCACCAAACATTACCGAAATTGGTTCAAACGGACTTGACCCTGGCGCCCATATTGTTTACCTGGGTAACCGCAGCTTTAATCCCGAATTTAGCCTGCAGCAGGATCTTGGTTTTATTGCTTATCTGCCCGATATGGACATCATTGCCGAAGTATTCAACAATAATATCAACAACTATATTTACCAGGCCAAACTGAACGACGCCAATGGCAATCCGGTTATTATTGTGCCTGGTAATAGTACTTATCAATACCAGCAATCAAAAGCCCGCCTTTATGGCGCCGAGTTGACGCTAAACCTGCATCCACAAAGTATCAAGTGGCTGGCATTAGATAACAGTATATCATACGTAAACGGTATCAACAAAAATCAGCGATTGATAGATGAGTATGGCGATGCTGCAAAGTACCTTCCTTTTATACCTCCTTTGCATATCCGGTCGGCATTAAGAGCAACGTTGCCCGGAACCTATGGCATATTCACTAAGCTAAATGCGCGTATTGAGGCCGATGGGTACGCAAATCAGAACCATTTCTATGCGTTGGATAATACGGAAACTTTCACTAAGGGATATACGCTGTTTAACGCGGGACTGGGTTTCACTATTAAAGCCGAAAAGGCAAAATCATCTTTTTATGAGTTTTTTATCCAGGGCGATAATTTATTTGATACCGCTTACCAGGCTAATTTGAACCGGTTAAAGTATTTTGAATATTACCAGGCGTCGCCCAACGGGCATATGGGCATTTATAATATGGGACGAAATTTGAGCTTTAAGGTTATTTTTCATTTCTAACTAAAACTCAAAAACGGGCTCCCTGCTAAAGGGAGCCCGTTTTTATGCACAAGATTTTTGATTAATGGTGTCCATGATCGCCATGACCTCCGCCGTGGTTTCCGTGGTCGCCACCGTGATTTCCACGATCTCCACCCCAGTTACCGCGTCCGTGACCGCGATCACCGCCCCAGTTGCCATGACCGCGATTACCACCCCAATTGCCGCCCCGATTACCCCAATGGTTGCCATTGTTGTAGTGCGGGCGTGCATAAGCTGTTCTGCGGGCGTAATTGCCATGCCAGTAATTAGCATAGCGTACATCACGACTATTGCGGATGATCACCTGGTCATGACGGCCTCTAAAGCCCGCATAATGATCCCTGTAATACCCGTGCCTTAACCATGGGTTACGATCATTGATCACCACTTTATAACCATTATACAGGTTGTAATGGCGGTAGCGTACAGGCAGGTATGCCCGATGTACCCAAATATTATTCTCAAAATATACATACTGATGGGTAGGCACATCATAATAGGTATCAATATCGGGCATATAATAGTAATTGGCATAATCATACCCTACTGGGCCCCAGGCCGGCTGGCTGCCAATATTTACGCCTAAACTTACACTAACCTGGGCGCTGGCGGTTTTGACGGCAAAGCAGCTAAGTAATAATGCTGCTGATAAAATGAGCTTTTTCATTTATAGATCTTTTAAGTGTTGATAAGGATCATGGTAAAAATCATTTAACTGAATTAGCAGGCCATGACCACCTATTTTATAACGTTGTTTGAATGTAGGACATTATTTATTGCTAAAAGTTTAAATTAAAACACCGGCAGGTTGGTTTACATTCAATTGAGACAATAGTACAAAAAACGAGCCCACCCATTATGGCAGACTCGTTTGTATATAAAAATTAACAACAATAATTAATTCCTGTGTCCGTCACCACCGTGGTCACGGTGATCATCATCGCGGTGATCATCTCTAACGGTTTTATGTACCACAACCCTGCGGCTGTTTCCACGGTCGCCTCTCCAATGGTTGGTATATTTCACCTCTTTGCTGTCGCGGATGATAGTTTGGTCACGGCGACCTCTATAACTTATATATTTTTTCCTGATCACATCATTATGAACCCAGGGAGAAGGTTGGTTTACTACTACTTTATAGCTGTGGTAAACATCATAATTGCCAAAACGCGGTGGCAGAGCCGCACCGTGTACCCATACATTATTGTTCATATAAACATATTGATGGGCATTCACGTCATAATAGGAGTCGATATCGGGCAGGTAATAATAATCGGCATGATCATAGCCTGTAGGGCCCCATTCTGGCTGGCTGCCAATATTGATACTTAAACTTATTTGAGCGCTGGCTATTTTTACTGATAAGCAGCTTAGCAGTATAATCGCAGTTAAAATGATCTTTTTCATTTGTTTTTGTGTTGGTTGTATGTATGACAACCAGCTTAAACAAAAGTTTAGCCAACAGCTGTATTGCGGGGTAACTAATCAGTTACAAATATGTAATTTATTGATATTTAGCAGATTGTGCTATTGCTCGTCGTCTGAGTCTTTATCCGCAGCCTTTTTTCCGGCCATTGCCAGTACGGGTTTTCCAATCACTTTGTAGTTGCCTTCACCCTTTAATATCGACGCGATCTGCGCCTTATCCTGCATGGTTTTTACCGCCTGGGCCAGCTCTTTATCGTATTTGAAATTGGTTTCGTAACGCCCCCGTTCAAAATAATAGCGGGAAGCTATTTCGTTTTCCAATACCTGTTTTATTTCGGCTTTATGCTGCTGCAGATCGTTCTTTTTGCTGGTCAGTAGTTTTGCCTTTAAAATATCATATTCACCCTGGATGTCACCAAACTGCTTTTCTTTGGTGGCTTCCGTTTTTAAACTGCTCAATACTTTCTCGGCAGAGGTGGTATAGCTGTAATTCTTATCGGCCAGGTATTTTACAAAATCATTGTAATCAGCATCAGATAAGCTAAACTCTTTTGGTTCGGCTATTTTAGCGTGCGTGTCGCGGTAAACGGTGGCGTAATCAAATATCAGCAGCTTACCTACCAGTGCCTGGGTTACATTGGCAAATTTTTCCTGTTTGATAAAAATATCCGGGTAAATGCCGCTGCCATCAAAAACCGACCGGCCATTTTTTGTTTTAAACTCATGGATCAATGAATCCGCTACTTTTACCACGCTGCCATCATCTTTGCGGTGTGTATAATCCAGGGCCTGTATACAACGGCCCGACGGCACATAGTATTTGGCAATGGTTATTTTAACCAGGCTGTTATAAGGCAGGTTAAAGGTTTGCTGTACCAGACCTTTACCATAACTGCGCTGCCCAATGATAATAGCGCGGTCAAGATCCTGCAGAGAGCCGGCTACAATTTCTGATGCCGAGGCAGAGTGACTGTTTACCAGCACTACCAGGGGCAGATTAGGCTCTAACGGTGTACTTACTGTACTATAGGTAAAGTTTTTATCCTTGATCTTTCCTTTTTGCGATACTACTTCTACATCTTTCTGTACAAACAGGTTCACGATTTTTACTGCTTCCTGTAGTATACCCCCTCCGTTTGAGCGCAGATCTAATATAATACCGTTTGGATTGCTCTTTTTTAGTGTCACCAGCGCGTTGGTAACCTCGGCTGCTGAATTTTCCAGGAATTTATCCAGTTTGATATAGCCCATGTTACCCTCAACCATACCAAAATAGGATACGTTGGGCTGCTTGATTTCATCACGGATCAGGTTCTTTTCAAAAGGTTGCGGTGTATTATCGCGTTTGAGCAGCAATTTGATGGGCGCCCCTTTTGAACCTTTGAGCAGCAGGCTTACCTGGTCGTTATTTTTTCCTGTAAGATCAATGTCATTTATTTTCAGAATCTGGTCGCCGGGGTGTATATCGGCCTTCTGAGCCGGAAAACCAGAGAAAACATCAGATACATATACCTTGCCATTGCGTGCAAAAATGCTGGAACCGATACCCCCGTACTGGGTGCTTACATAATGCAGCTTATAATCTTCAATTTCCGATTCGGGAACAAATTCGGTGTATGGGTCGAGCCCGTCGAGCATGGCATCAACACCTGTTTTTACCAGTTTTGCCGAATTGATGTTGTCTACGTAGTTGATATTCACCTCTTTATAAACCGAGGCAAAAACATCCAGATTTTTCGATATCTGGAACAGGTCGTCATTAAAAGCCAGTCCACCGCCTGCCAGTAATGCTATACCGGCAAATAAACCTATCTTTTTATATCTTTTATTGATCGCCATACCCAGTTTCTTCATTAAGCCTATAAAAATACAAAAAAGCTTATTGTTTTTTACAAACCGGGTCTTATTTACAGCCTGTTATTGTCAATATTTACCAAAGCCTTTTTCAAAGTGAATACCACATACTTGCGGTCGCGGTTCACCAAGTCCATTAATTTGGTTATCAGGCTTTCTTCCTGGCCTTCGGCGTATTGCAATTGCTCGTCGGTAAGGTGGTTATATTTGCGTTGTACTTTTATTTTGATGCGCTCCCAATCCTTGTTGGTGATACTGATCTCAGCCATGACTAATTATTTTCAGCAAAAATATAAAAAATACATCGCCGCGGTATTTTAAAATATCAGCAGTATTACAGATGGTTCAAAAAAACTTTTTAAACCTTGAATTTTAACAAATTTCAGATCGAAAACAGCGTAAAAACGGCTCAAAATTCGTTCAAAACCATCTATTTTAACACTTTTTAACAAATTTTAGCCGGGTTTTGAGGCGTTTTTAAAACTTTAAAAAGTATTAAATAATTGATTTTCAAATAACTAGATGTAAAACGGTTGGTTTTGGCCCTTCTTTTCTTTAAACTAAACAGCCCGGGTGTCTGTTTATAAAACATCCGGGCTGTTGGTTGATATAAATATACGAAAATTTAAGCGTATGTGGAAATGCTGCAGATCTACTTCACAATTCTTTTCACGTTATCCTTTACAAAAGTGTCCCAGCCGGAGTATGATTTTTTACTGCCGGTTTTGCTGCCTGTGGATATGCGCTGAAAGGAGTGGCAAACGGCCACGGCCAGTCCGTCGGTAGCATCCAGAAAATCCGGGGTTTCTTTAAAGCTGAGCAGGTTTTGCAGCATGGCGGCAACCTGTTCCTTTGTGGCATTGCCATTACCGGTGATGGATTGTTTTATTTTACGGGGCGCATATTCGGTAATATCAATACTGCGCGATAATGCTGCAGCCATGGCCACCCCCTGTGCACGGCCCAGTTTGAGCATCACCTGTATGTTTTTACCATAGAAAGGGGCCTCAATAGCCAGGCAATCGGGTTTGTAATTATCAATAAGGGCAACGGTTTTTTCGAATATACGCTGCAGTTTAAGCATATGATCGTCCAGCTTTTCCATTTTCACTACGCCCAGGGCCAGGAGTTCTATTTTGGGTCCGGTTTCTTTAACCAGTCCATAGCCCATTACGGCGGTGCCGGGATCGATGCCTAAAATGATACGTTCTTTGGTGTTTACTTGCTGCACGTTTCAAAGGTAGTTATATCGCAGCTAAAAGCCGAAGGCAGAAAGCTGAAAGCTTTTTTAATTGGGGGAGTTTAAAACAGCCATGTACTGCTCCCTGCTGATCATCCGGGCGCCCATTGATTCCATGTGATCTGTGTGTACCTGGCAATCTACGAGTTTGTAGAGACCGCTTTGGCATACATGGATAAGCGCCGTTTTGGAGGCATTACTTACTTTGCTAAACATACTTTCGCCGCAAAAAATATCGCCTACCTGTACGCCGTAAATGCCACCAACTAATTCCTGCTCCTGCCAAACTTCAACCGAATGGGCATAACCTTCGGCATGTAACTGATTATAGGCGGCCTTCATATCGTCGGTGATCCAGGTACCATCCTGTCCTTCACGCGGAACGGTGGAGCAGGCCGTGATCACCTCATTAAAACAGGTATCGGCGGTAACGCTGAACCTGCCTGAGTTGAGCACCCGGCGCATAGACCGGGATATATTGAGCTCTTGCGGATAAAGCACAAAACGTTCATGCGGCGAATACCACAAGATGGGCGTATCGTCACTATACCAGGGGAAGATGCCGTTTTGATAGGCCAGCAGCAGGCGCCGGGTCGATAAATCGCCGCCTACAGCTAAAAGCCCGTCTGGTTCGGCCAGAGCGGGCTCAGGAAATACTAAACGTTTATCGAGCCTGAATATCATCAGGCGCAAATTTAAGCTTTTATCGATCCCTTATCATATGGATGGAAGTATCATGAAAATTTACATGTAATGTTTTGAAAGGCTGGTGCGTAAAATAAATAAGAATATAATTTATATATTGCTTTACTGTAATTTTGGCATCAGCAAAATAAAGGTTGTGCTTAAATGAATGCCATTTGCTGAAATGGCATTTGGATTGATATACTGTAATTAATGAAACAAAAATTTTACGATACTGCTGTGAAGCAGGAAAAAGCTGTTTTGGTTGGTGTAATGACACCGCACGTAACCGATGAGCAGGAGAAGGAGTATTTAGAGGAACTGGAATTTTTGGTGGCCACTGCCGGTGGCGAAACAGTAACGAGTTTTACCCAAAAACTGCAACGCCCGGACAGGGCAACTTTTGTAGGCTCTGGTAAACTGGAAGATATTAAAGCCTTTGTTATTGAAGAGGAGATTGATATGGTGGTTTTTGACGACGAGCTGTCGCCATCGCAAATGCGTAATATTGAACGGGAATTGCAGGTGAAAATATTGGATCGTAATAACCTGATACTGGATATTTTTGCCAACCGGGCACAAACCGCCCAGGCTAAAACCCAGGTAGAGCTGGCTCAGCTGCAATACCTGTTGCCCCGCCTTACCCGTTTATGGACGCACCTTGAGCGCCAGAAAGGTGGTATTGGTATGCGTGGTCCGGGTGAATCACAAATTGAGACCGACAGGCGTTTGATCCTGAATAAAATATCATTGCTGAAAGAAAAGCTAAAGCAAATAGATAAACAGAACGAAACACAGCGCAAAAACCGTAACCAGATGGTGCGTGCCGCTTTGGTGGGGTATACCAACGTGGGCAAATCAACCATCATGAACATGATATCCAAATCGGATGTATTTGCCGAGAATAAGCTGTTTGCTACGCTGGATACTACTGTACGGAAAGTGGTGATTGAAAATGTGCCTTTCCTGTTATCGGATACGGTTGGGTTTATCCGCAAGCTGCCTCACCATTTGGTGGAGTGCTTTAAATCGACCCTGGATGAGGTGCGCGAAGCTGATATCCTGGTACATGTGGTGGATGTATCGCATCCGAACTTTGAAGACCAGATACGTACCGTTAACGAAACCCTGAAAGATATCGGCGCTATTGATAAAAAGATGATCACGGTGTTTAATAAGATAGATGCTTTTAAACCCGAAGAACACCAGTTGGAGCCACAAGCCGAGCCACTTACACTAGAGGATTTTAAACATAGCTGGATGGCGAAGAATAACAGCCCGGCGATATTTATATCGGCTACTAAAAAAGAGAATGTCGACGAATTCAGGGATCTGTTGTATAACGAAGTGAAAGCCATACATACCGAAAGATATCCGTATGATCAGTTGTTGTATTGAGGGCCCCCTAACCCCCTGAAGGGGGAACTTTGGATGAAATTGAGTCATGCCGAATTTATTTCGGCATCTCATGAGCAGGAATAAAACATATTGCTCACCTATCCTGTGGAATCCTGAAACAAGTCCACTGTTGTCCGTGAGAAATAAAACAAAAGAGCCGTGCTTATGCGGCTCTTTTGTTATCCCTTAGGAATTTTCCCTGTATTTTATGTTTGCTAATTTATTAGGTTTTAGGTATAGGTAGTCGTTTTTGAAATCGAGTATCATGTTAAATCGTTTCAAAAATTCATTACCAAAGTTATTGATCTCAAAACCTGCCGGGTTTTTGCTGCCTAAAATAAGTGTGGGTATGTTGTTTAATTCAAAACTATTAATGGTTAACAGCGGTGCAAGCACCACTTTTGTTTCAAATGCTACCCCTTTAGGATTGTGCAATACCAGCGATTTGATTAGTTTTAAGTTTCTGGGAAAGTTTTGTTTACTTATCCAGGCGCTATCTAAAATAATGGCTGTATTTGAACCTGTGTCGAATAAAAAATCGCCAAAATACTTTTTCTTCTCTATTTCAAAATTCGCTTTTGCAATAACAAAAGAATGAACAATCTGCAGTTTTGACCTCACGTACCCTTTGGGGATCTTGATTGGTTTGGAGTGGATAATCAAAAAATGGAGATCATAATTAACTTCGACGGTTTTGCTCTCAAATAAATTCCAGCCGAAACGCCCATCCATATCATGGGCCGTTATGTCTGTGGGGGCAACTTCAGGATTAGTCCAGGTCAGATTTCCCATTTGTAATTTGAACACCTTATTTAACTTGTTGTAGTTGGGCGCTGTTTTACCCGCCAAAGCATCGGGCTGGTTAGATAGCAGTTTGGTTTTTTTGAAGATAGCATCCTTTGTTAACCTGAAATTCCAGGAGCCGGTATCAAAATGCAGGTTTAAGGTATCGGTATTATTAACAATGGTTTTTACACAAATAACATCATTGCCGACTAAGGTAAACGAGATGCTATCATGCCTGGCCATATTATTTTCTGAGTTATTTTCAGGGGGGATGGCACTTGCAATTTGTGTATAGCAGGAGTCTTTACCATTGAGCACTATCACAAAGTTGAATTGAGTGCCGGGTTTTACTTTTACCCTGATGGAGTCGATATCGGTATAAAAAGTAACCCATTTGGTTTTTCTTGTTCTTTCGACAGTAAAAACATCCGGCCTGATCTTTGGTGAAAGTACCCAGGCATTTTTATCTAAATAACCCCCATCATTGATATCCACATTTTTTGAAGTTGCTTTGATGACCGGCAGTTTTGATTGAGAAAATCCCGTTTGAACCCCCAGAAACAGGATAAAGAAAAGAAGGTGTTTCATTTATAGTCTTTTATAGATCTACAAGATACATCATTCTGACTTGTTAAAAACGAAAACCTAATCAAAAGGGCGCTATTAGTGAGTTTTAATATCCGCAATGGCTTTATCTAAAAGGGTATTGAATTCCCGCGGTTTTTCGATCATCGGGAAATGCCCGGTGGCATGGATATACAATAACTTGAAGGGGATCTGATTACTTGCCAGATGTGTGGTGTCGGTAGGTTCTACATCGCTATTGATGAGGTATAGCTTTGTTTTAGCCGCTTTTAGCTTTGCTATTTCGTTAAAGTCGCCATTATCTTCCATGCAGGCCGCGGCAATTGAGGTGTCAACATGGGCAACGTCATTAAGTACCCGGGTTTTAACTGCTGCGGTAGTTGTGGTATAAAAAAGGGATTGGTTAAAATATTCGAAAGCTATTTTTTTGAAGTGATGTTTCAGTGAATCTATAGCTGTTGCATAATCCTTTTTTTCTTTTGCTGACTGAGGTGCACTTTCCTTTACATTCTTGAAAACATCTACCACCACCAGACCGATCACCTGTTTCGGATTATCAACAGCAGCTTGTAATACAATATCACCCGACATAGAGTGGCCGATCAGTATTACTTTTTTCAAATCCAGTTGTTTAATTACCGAATCAACATCACGGCTAAATGTCAGCGTATTCCAGTTGTTACGGTTTTTGCCCGATTCGCCAAAGCCTGGAAGATCAATAGCTATCACCCGGTATTTCTTTCCAAAATAAGTGGCTTGATTGGTCCAGTAAGATTTGTTGATGCACCAGCCGTGTACAAAAAGTAAAGCAGTATCATTTTTGCCGGTATCTGTATAAGCTATATTGACGCCATTATCATGAATAGCCATTTTAGCGTTTGATCCGGGACTTTTAGATGTACCGTTACAGGATAACAGCATTCCTGATAAAACAATGCTTGTTAGCAGGTAGAACAATGGCTTCATAGTATGGCGTGGTTAATCACTGCAAAATACCATTGTTTTTGCTGATAAAGTAATTGTAAACAGGGATTTAACTTTATTTAACAGGTGCTGTTACTTACAACGAATCTACCTCATGTCATTGCGAGGAGGAACGACGAAGCAATCTCCTCGCGTTCTTATGGATAGGAATAGCTACGAGATTGCTTCGTCGTTCCTCCTCGCAATGGCATATATCTTCTATCAGGCTGCAACGGTAGCCAGCAACTCCTCTAGCCGCGCGTGCGAGTCAAGAACTCCTTGCTCCATGCCTGATTGCAGCATGCCATCGCGATCAGCAACTGATTGAAATACAGATTGCGTGACTATTCTTGTCCGGTTATTGGCTAAGGCTTCGAATTTTGTAGTTTCCAGTACCACATGGCCTGCTTCTGGTAATCCCTCGAATTCAAATGTTTGAATGATGCGTTCAGGAGCGGTGCTTTCATGACAAACGCCATGAAAACCATATTCGTTGCCGGCCGGATCGGTATGGATATAACGATAGGAGCCGCCTGCTTTGGCTTCGTATTTTTCTATCCGCATGGTGAGATTACACTGACCGCCCAGCCATTGTACTACCAATTCCGGATCGGTAAATGCTTTAAACACCAGCTCGCGCGGAGCATCAAATTCGCGGGTAATAAAAATTTCCTGTTTGCCGGGTACGGCGTTGATGGTGGTTTTATTCTTTTCCATTTTTTTAGTTTTTAATTGTTGCCTTTTTATTTTTTATCATTTGAATCATTTTCCTTTTGCATACGCGCCAGCAGATCATCCATTTTATTAAACTGTTCT
This sequence comes from Mucilaginibacter inviolabilis, assembly GCF_011089895.1. NCBI lineage: Bacteria > Pseudomonadati > Bacteroidota > Sphingobacteriia > Sphingobacteriales > Sphingobacteriaceae > Mucilaginibacter > Mucilaginibacter inviolabilis. The sequence continues at coordinate 114,910 of NZ_JAANAT010000005.1, read as the reverse complement.
TCCTTGTTTCTACGGTATGGCTCTATCCATTGTGCCACCTCGTTCAAGGGCTCAAGCCTCACTTCGCAATACCGTTCCCTTCCGTTTTTCTTAACATCTATCAAACCACATTCTATCAGTATCTTGATGTGTTGTGATATGGCAGGACGACTAACCTCAAAGTTGTCGGCAATGGCGTTTAGGTTCAGTGGCTGCTGAGCAATCAGGTTAATGATCTGGCGGCGTGTAGGGTCGGCTATGGCCTGGAATACGTCTCTTCTGGTACTTGTCATAATGTGTAAGCGTTTGCTTACTCAAATATATATGTAAGTATTTACTTACGCAAATTTTATTTCAAATTTTTTTGAGAGAGAGAAAACAGAAGGGGTGCTGAAGATTGGCGTTTTTAGGCTGATAAGCAATGACGCATAAGGGGTTGTCATGCTGAGCTTGTCGAAGCATGGTGGGCAGGCCTTTACGCGCGATCCTTCGACAAGCTCAGGATGACCACCCATTTATGAGCAGGTAAAATTCCCCCTTCAGGGGGTTAGGGGGCTCAAAAACAATTCCTCCTTTATCTGCGGGATCGTATTGTTTTTAAGCGCTGTATCAAAAAGAAGGTTAATGGCTTTGCGGCCTTCTTCGCCCAGGTCAATGGAATATTTATTTACGTAAAGGTCGATGTGTTTGTACATCACTTCTTCACTCATTTCCTGGGCATGCGAGCGGATAAATTCCAGGCCCGATTTTGGATTAGCGAAAGCAAATTCTACTGATTTGCGCAGTACCCGGTTTAATTTATGCTGAACATCAACAGGTAAATTACGGTTGGCTACAATACCACCCAGCGGTATGGCACAGCCGGTTTGTTTTTCCCAATAATCGCCCAGGTCGAGGATCTTTTTTAAACCTTTTTCCTGGTAAGTAAAGCGGTTTTCATGAATGATTAAACCTACGTCGACACGACCTTCCAATACCGCATTTTCAATATCCGAAAACACCAGCTCCACCTTATTGGTAGCATTTGGAAATGCATAGCTTAACAAAAAGTTAGCCGTGGTGTATTTGCCGGGAATGCCGATAGTGAGTGGTGAGTTGGGAGTAGTGAGTTGTGCGTGGAGTTGTTCTGGATCATTTTTGCATATAAGCATGGGGCCTACACCATAGCCCAGTGCGCTACCTGAGTCGAGCAGGACATATTTATCGGCTACGTAGGCAAAGGCATGGTAGCTAAGTTTGGTTACATCCAGTTCGCCGCGGAAGGCTTTCTGGTTCAGGGTTTCTACATCGTCATAAAAAACCTCAAATTCCAGGCCTTCGGTATCAATTTTATGATGTATCAGCGCGTCGAAAATAAAAGTATCGTTGGGGCAGGGCGAAAAGCCGAGTGTTAGTTTAGTCATGGTAGATTTTTTATTGGAGTAAAGATTTTTGGAACAAAGAGTAAGGATCTTTTCTTTAATCCTTGTTCCTTGCTCTTCTCATCCTTGCTCCCTAATTATTAATGATCCGGTTAACCAGCTCGATGGCAAAGTTATTCAGATTTTTAATGGCAAGTTGTATGTCCCAGTTGTCGCGGTTACGTTTTTCTACATAATTTGACACTGACCTGATCTGCAGGCAGGGCGTATTGAACTGGCGGCAGGCATAAAAAAAGGCTGCACCTTCCATCGTCTCTATCTGCGGGTTTAATCTCCGTTGTATTTTTTGGATGGATTCTTCGTTGCCGTGAACGGTATTTACGGTAATGGCTTTTGCTTTGGCCAGGTAAAGGCTGCTGCAAACCTGCTCCAGGGTAGTTGTTGGTTTAAATGTATTTTCGCCAAAGCCCAAGGTAGTAATGGGTATAAATTCCTGATCGTCCTCGGCGCCTGTTTCGGCAAAGGTATCTTCGGTAATCTCCACTACATAGCCTGGGGTAATACTACGATCGAAACTGCCGGCAATCCCCAGGTTAATCACCAGATCATATTTATGCATATTAAACTGGCGGCCAAGGGCAAAGGCAGTGGGCACCATACCGGCGCCGGTTATCAGTACATCAAGCTTATTTCCAAAACTGTTTACTAAAGGTTCAACCTCAAAAGAGGTGGCTGCTACAATTAATATGAGCATATTGCTTTTTTTGACTGCTAAGATAAAACAACTCGGCTATTTTTGTTTTGTATATTTGCACCCACAAATATTATGATGATACATATTACGCGCAAGGAACATTTTAATGCCGCTCACCGGATGTACCGTGAGGAATGGAGCGCTGAAAAAAACTTTGAGGTATTTGGCAAGTGTGCCAACCCCAACTGGCATGGACATAATTACAATCTGTTTGTAACTGTTAAAGGCGAAGTTACGCATGCTACAGGTTACCTGATAGATCTGAAAGAACTCAAAACCATCATTAACGATTATGTGATTGAAAAGCTCGATCATAAGAACATCAATAAAGATGTACCTTTTATGGAAGGTAAAATGGCATCAACAGAGTTATTGTGTATTGAGATATTTAACCAGCTTAAAGCGCCTATTGAAGCATACGAGGGTGTTTTTTTACACTCGGTTAGATTGTATGAAACCGAAAACAATTCTGCCGAGTATTTTGGCGGATAATTTGATAACATGATAGATAAAGAGCACCTCCCTCATCGCGATGATGATGACGATCTGGATGGATATACCAAGGTTGATCGTTATAACCCAACGCTGATCAAAAATCTTTCTGGTAATTACCTCGATGTTTTAAAGCAAATTGGCGAAAACCCTGAGCGCGAAGGATTGTTAAAAACTCCTGAGCGTATGGCTAAGGCTATGCTGTATTTAACTCATGGCTATGATCTGGATGCTAAAGAGATCCTGAACTCGGCTATGTTTAAAGAGGATTACAGCCAGATGGTGATCGTGAAGGATATTGAAGTATACTCCATGTGCGAGCACCACATGCTGCCTTTTTTTGGTAAGGCGCACATTGCCTATATTCCAAACGGCTATGTGGTTGGCCTGAGCAAAATACCGCGTATTGTTGATGTTTTTGCCCGCCGTTTGCAGGTACAAGAGCGTTTAACCAACGAGATACGTGATTGTATTCAGGATACCCTGAACCCAATTGGTGTAGGGGTGGTTATTGAATGCCGCCACTTATGTATGAGCATGCGCGGTGTACAAAAACAAAACTCGGTAACTACCACATCGGCATTTACCGGCGAGTTTTTAAAAGAGAAGACCCGTACCGAATTTTTAAATTTGATATCAGCCAAATTGGGTTAAGCCCGGGATGAGAAGCAAGAGATAAGAATCAAGAACCAAGAGAAGATAAAAACAGGAGATCGGGAATGGATAAAATAAATCCGAAATCGAACATCCGACATCCGAAATAAAAAATGAAAGCATATATTTTTCCGGGACAAGGGTCCCAGTTTCCAGGTATGGGTAAAGATCTGTATGAACAATCAGAAAAGGCCCGTGCATTATTTGAAAAAGCAAACGAAATACTGGGGTTCCGTATCACTGATGTGATGTTTGACGGCACCGCCGAAGACCTGGTGCAAACCAATGTTACCCAGCCGGCTATATTTTTACATTCGGTTATTTTAGCCGCCGTTTTAGGTGATGATTTTAAACCAGAGATGGTTGCCGGTCATTCCCTGGGCGAATTTTCTGCTTTAGTAGCTGCAGGGGCACTATCATTTGAAGACGGTTTACGTTTGGTAGCGGCACGTGCCAACGCTATGCAAAAAGCCTGCGAGCTGCAGCCATCAACCATGGCGGCTATTTTGGGCTTGGATGATTTTACGGTAGAAGACGTTTGCCAGCGGGCAGCCGGTGTAGTGGTTACCGCTAATTATAACTGCCCAGGGCAACTGGTCATTTCGGGTAGTATAGAAGGTATTGACGAAGCTTGTGAAAAATTACTTGCAGCCGGTGCTAAAAGGGCATTAAAACTTAAGGTTGGCGGTGCATTCCACTCCCCGCTGATGGAATCGGCAAGGGTAGAGCTGGAGGCAGCTATTGTTGCTACCGAGATCAAAGAGCCCATTTGCCCGGTATATCAAAATATTGATGCCAAGCCTTACACAGATACGGCATCCATTAAACAAAATTTAATAGCCCAGCTTACCGGTGCGGTAAGATGGACGCAAACAGTAAAGCACATGCTGGAAGATGGAGCAACGTCATTTACCGAAGTAGGGCCGGGCAAAGTGCTGCAGGGACTGGTAAAAAAGGTAGATATGGCGGTACCGACCAGCAGCGCGGTTTTACAATAAATATTTTAGTATCAAGTAGCGAGTATCAAGTATCAAGATTTTTTTACCTACTCTAAATACCGTATTTAGAAGTCTTGATACTTGATACTCGCTACTTGATACTAACTAAAACATACAGCAAATTTGACTACCTCGGGAAAAATACGCTTGTTGCTTACCTTAATAGGCCTTAGTTTATTAATTACAGCTATTATTGTTCAAAAAGAGTATACCCCGGTAAATAACCTGGTAAAGGCCGGCACCACGCTGGAAGAAAGCCTGCACAAAAAAGAGGCTTATGTAAATGAGCTGATCAATAATAAATTAAATTTCAGATTGTTAAAGTACCTGCCTGATAATGAGCAGGATGCCCTTGATGATATTAATGATATTACGGTTAATCACCGTATATTGTTTATAACACTAAAAAACAATAATTTACGGTTTTGGAGCGGTATCAGGGTTATTCCTGATAACCTTGGAGCTATAAAAGAAGGCTACTCCTTTATCAGGCAACCCAACGGTTACTACGAAACGATAAGAAAAACCAAAGGCGATTTTTCTGTTATCTTTTTTATTCCGGTAAAGATCAATTATGCATTTGAAAACCAGTATCTGCAAAATACCTTTGATAAAGACCTGGTTAAATATAATAATGTTGAAATAGCCGATTTTGCCGACAAGAATATCTATGAGGTACACAGCAGCAATCACAGCTATTTATTCTCCATAAAATTAAAGGCTAATAGTATTAATTATGCCTTTGTTTATTACGAGCTGGTATTTTGGATATTAACCGTTATAGTGCTTTGTGTTTTGATGCACAAGGTGTGTAATTACGTAGCCTTAAAGGGGCATGCCGTGTTATCTATCATACTGCTGGCAGCTTTTATAGTATTGTTCAGATATATTAACCTGCATTATAACCTGCCCGATTTTGCTTATTCGCTATCTGTATTTAATCCAATATATTATGCATCCAGTGTAGTATATCCCTCTCTGGGCGATTTTTGTATCAATATCCTGTGCATATGCTGGTTTGTTACTTTTATATACCTGCAGCGGCGTAGGTTATTTACAATTGTGCCCGGTAAAACAATAGGTTACTTTATTGTTATAGCCTGTATATTAATACTTATAGCCAGCTCAACGTTACTTTTAAAGTTGTTTTATGGATTGATCATCAATTCAAAAATAAGTTTTAACGTCAATAATGTGCTCAGCCTTTCGGGCTTTAGCATGCTTGGGGTAATAATGCTGTGCTTTAGCTTCCTGGTCTTTTATCTTATTGATGAGATCATTCTTTCTATCTGCCTAAAGCTGTCGGTACCCCGCTCACACCAGTTATTTCTGCTATTGTTGGGCGTAGTTGTTACAACAGTGGTATTTGCCCTGTACCGGGAATATACATCGTTTTATCTTTTGTGGTGCATCCTGGTCATTATCCGGGCTTATGGGCATTTATTTCATAAAGAACGGCTTAATGGCACAACGCTCCTGGCTATTATATTGATATGTGCCCTTATTTCGGCTATTAAGCTTAACCAGTTTGAAAATGTAAAGGAACGGGAAACCCGCAAAGCGCTGGTCCAGAAACTAGAAATTCCGGATGATGCTACAGCCGATTATATCTTCAAAAAAATAGAAGGACAGATCATTGCCGATACTGCTATCAAGGCCTATTTTAACCCAAAGGCGGTGCACAATAAGGAATTTTTGAAAACCCGTTTTCAGAAATTATATTTTGATGGCTATTTGTCCAAATATGAATTTAAAGTACATGAATATAACGAGCTGGAACAGCCTTTATCAGACGATAATTATGCTTTAAATGTATTTAAGGACCTGGTGCAATACAGCTCATTTAAAGTATCGGATTACTTTTATCGCGAAAATGAGTCGTTCGGGTTTCAAAATTACTTTGCCATTTTACCCGTTAATGGAGGCGGTAAACAATTAGGCACGCTGATCATCGAATTAAAATCAAAACCATTGCAACCATCCGGTACTTTTCCGGAACTGCTGGTTGACGGACATATTAAACCGGAAGATGAGTTTAAGGATTATTCCTATGCGTTTTATATTGATAATAAGCTGCTGAGCCAAAAGGGCAATTATGTTTATACGCTTAATAATACCGAATTTCAAGGGGTTATTAAAAAGTATATCATTAAAACCACCCGCAGTACTAATGCCGATTGGTATGATAGCTTTACAACTTACAGCCATTTAATATATAAGCCCAGTAACCGCAATTTGATAGTAGTAAGTAAGGAAGAGAATCCTTTATATAACGGGATCACTTCTGTTACTTTCTTTTTTGTGGTATTGCTGATGTTTAGCGCGGTTATTTTAATCATTCGCTGGTTACGGATGCGTGTAAGGCTCTGGAGCATCAATGATCATGAATTGAAATGGGGCTTCAAAATAAACTTCGACAGGATATTATACCGCACCCGTATCCAGTTCTCGATGGTATTTGCTGTAATGATTACCCTGCTGATGGTTGGTTTTATCACTTTTATATCCATCAGCACACAATATCATACCCAGCAGGACAAAATGATCCGTGATAAGATAACCCGTATAGTTACGGCTTTTGAAAGCGGCGTATTCAACAAATATATTTATAGTGTTAACGAAGAAAGCCAGGTGAGCTTTAATGAGCTGGCCAATAACTACTCAACCGATCTTACTTTATTTGACACTAATGGAGTACCATTGGTAACTACCCAGCCCAAAATTTACGAATACGGATTAACGGCTAAAAGGATGAATGCCAAGGCTTTTATTTACCTGAGCAAACTGCAAAAATCGGAGTTTGTGAATGAAGAGAAAATAGGAGGGTTGAGTTATAAAGCGGCCTATGCGCCTATCATCAGTTCAAATAAAACCATTGCGTATATCCAGTTGCCCTATTTTTCGAACGAGGCGGATTACCGGGAGCGCATCAGTGCTTTGCTCAATGTAATGATCAATGTGTATGCGGTAGTGTTTTTGGCTATCGGCCTGTTTGCGGTTATTATAGCCCGGCAAATAACGGCACCTCTTACTTTTATACAGGAAAGCTTAAGTAAAACCATATACGGTAAAAAGAATGAGCATATCAAATGGGCGCGAAATGACGAGATTGGAGCATTGATAACGGAGTACAATAAAATGATATCGGCACTGGAGAACAGTGCGCATCGTTTGGCCCAGTCAGAAAGGGAAAGCGCCTGGCGCGAAATGGCTAAACAGGTGGCCCATGAAATTAAAAATCCGCTGACTCCATTAAAATTGGGCTTGCAGCTGCTGGATAAATCATGGAAGGATAAGGACCCCAAGTTTGATCAGAAGTTTGAGCGTTTCAGTAAATCATTTGTTGAGCAAATAGAAAGTTTGTCGTCCATCGCGTCGGAGTTTTCGGCATTTGCCAAAATGCCCGATACCCGTATTGAGCAGATCAATATTTTTGAAATGCTGGGGCAGGCGGTTACTATCTTTAAGCAAATGGATAATATCCATATTGCCTATCAGTCGCCCGAAACCCCGTTTATCATCAATGCCGACCGCGACCAACTGCTGCGCTGTTTTAATAACCTGCTCAAAAATGCTATTGAAGCAACCCCACCAGACAGGCAGGGAGTTATTGATATCAATTACCTGGTAACCAGTAAAAACGTGCTGCTTACTATTAAAGATAATGGTAATGGTATCCCCGAGCACATGCGCGAAAAGATATTTGAACCCAACTTTACCACCAAAAGCTCGGGTACGGGTTTGGGATTGGCATTTGTTAAAAATTCCATCGAAAACGCCAACGGTAAAATCTGGTTCGAAACAACCATTGGCAGCGGTACCTCTTTTTATTTGAGTTTCCCGGCAGCAGTTTAGTATTTTAGGTGAAAGGTCAAAGGGATAAAGGTGAAAGGTTTTCCCTTTTCTCTGCCCTTTAATCTTTGACCTTTATCCTTTCACCTTTTCCCTTTCGCCTCTTCCGGCAAATTTCTTCACTGTTTCCGTAACATGGGCCAGGTGGTGGTTGCTGTGCCAGGCATACGTTCCAAGACATTTAACGAGCGAAATAGTGTCACCAGATGCCGGGTGAACAAAAGTGCGGATCCATTCGTTTTCGGTAAAGCTTTCAAACAGGGCCACCATGTGCTGATGGATGCCTTCCAACATTTTCAAGGACGGCTCAACTGGCAGGCGATAGTCGGGCAGCAGTGCCCAGTCAGCCTCTTCGTATGGTTTTATCACCGGGTTGTTTTCGGTTAAAGCCAGTTTAATGCGGGTAATAGAATTCATATGGCTATCGGCCAGGTGGTGTATTACCTGGCGTAATGTCCACCCGCCGGTACGGTAAGGTGTGTCCAGTTCCTGGTAGTTAAGACCGGCAATGGCATGTCTTAATTTACCGGGCAGGGTTCTGATATCATCTATCCATTCGCGGATGTCTTCGTTGGTATATGACGCTGGTGGCGTAAATTTCCCGATAGGGAATTTCATTTGTTCGTCTGTCATGGGCTTTAAAAAAAATTTAATTTAGGTATAATTTAAAACTACCACAAGCTTTTGCCCTAATTTAGCGTTTTGTACCTATTTAATAAACCGATGGTTAAAAAGATATTGTTAGTACTCCTGCTTTTAAATGCCTCATTTTCATATGCGCAAACCATCAAAACCGATATATTGGTGATAGGTGGCGGAGCTGCCGGAACCGCGGCTGCCATACAGGGAGCACGAAGCAAATTAAAGACTTTATTGGTTGAACCCGGTCCATGGTTGGGCGGCAGCATGACCGCCGCCGGCATGTGCGTAGTAGAGGGCAACAGGAATTTACCATCGGGTATCTGGGGCGAATTCCGCAGGCATGTACGTGATTTTTATAAGAACAGGCTGGGTTATGATACCACTTACAACGCTACCCTGCGTTTTGAGCCCTATACCGGTGCTGCCATCCTCAAAAAAATGACCGATACGGTTAAAAACCTCAGTGTAAAATTAAATACTCCTTTTACCGCCATTGAAAAGGATGGCACAGGCTGGCAGGTAAGCATTACCGAAAATAACAGAACCACCACTATAAAAGCCAAAGTAGTAATTGATGCCACCGAAACCGGCGATGTAGCAGCTAAGGCAGGTGAGGTGCTGGTATCAGGTTTTGACAGTGCACAGGATACCGGCGAAAGTTTGGCTCCTGCTACAGCCTTGCCGCGTATTCAGGATATTACCTGGATAGCCATTGTAAAAGATTTTGGAAAAACAGCCAATAAAACTATGGCTAAACCGCAAGGTTACGACGCAGCTGAGTATGCCTGTTTAAAAGAAAAAAATATCAGCAAAATGCTGAACGATGGCAGGCTCCCAAATGATAAATACATGATCAAATGGGCAGGCTGCGGAAATCAATATCCAACTACTGCAGATGACCTGAAACCGGCCAATCGCGATGCTTTTTATGCTAAAGCCCGCCTGCATACTTTAGGCCTGATCTATTATCTGCAAACAGAACTGGGCTTTAAAAACCTGGGACTGGATGATGAATATCCAACGCCAGATCATCTGCCTTATCTTCCCTATATCCGGGAAGCCGGCAGGGCAAAAGGACTGGTGCGCATGACACTGAGCGATTTGTATCAACCTTATGATCGGCAGGCGAAATTATACCGTACGGCTATAGCCGTTGGCGACGCCACACCGGGACAGCATTACGGAGAGGGTACTGCGCCTAAAACCGATTATCCGCCATTTATGGCCTACAGTATTCCCTTGGGTTCCATTGTACTTAAGGATGTGGACAATCTGCTGGTTACAGAAAAAGCGCTGTCGGTATCACACCTGGTTAATGCCAGCAGTATGTACCCGTCTGTTCAAATGTGCATAGGGCAGGGAGCGGGAGCGACTGCTGCTTTTTGTGCTTTTTTTAAAACCACAACCAAAAAACTAAATGTGCGGATAATACAGGGTGAGTTGCTTGATTTTAAAGCCTGGTTATTACCTTTTACAGATATCAAACCCAATGATCCTTATTTCAGGTCGATGCAGCAAATTGGGGCTACGGGTTTGCTTAAAGGGATATCAAAGATAAGCGGCAACAGTGCGCAGTTGCTATTCATGCCCGATTCTGTAGTGAGCACCGCCGAAGTAGAACCTTTTTTTAAAGAGATATATGCCCGTGCTTTTTTATGGTTCAATAAAGAAAAACCGGGCGAAAAATTTACACAGGGAAACCTCTTGTCGTTCATCAGCGAAATCACATTGACCGAACCTAAAACCCTGCAGATAAGTATGCAGAAAGCCTGGAAAACGCAGTATAAATTCAACTCTGATTTTGATCTGAACCGAGCGGTAACCCGGCGCGAGTTTGCTGTTTTGGCTAATAAATTTTTAAACCCATTTGCCCGTACGGTTGATCTTTCCGGGCGGATGGTGAATTAAGGAAAGAAAGACTGAAAGCCACGTCATTATGGTCCCCTCCGGGTCTCCTGAAAGGGACCCGGAGGTTGCTGATTAGTCTATAACTCAGGGTCCTCTGCGAGAGACCCTGAGTGGACAAAAGATGAATAAATAATTTAGAAAAGGGCTGTCACCCTGAGCTCCGTCGAAGGGTAGAGCGCAGAGGCCCACCCACCATGCTTCGACGGAGCTCAGCATGACAGCCTTTTTGTCCCAGTCTGATCCCGCGCTAGAGACTTTAGTAGACAAAAAAGTGGGTTTACATGGTTTACACATTTTATAATTAGAATTTTTTTATCTAATTGATAATGAGTATTTTGAATGTATTTTTGTTGCCATATTAGCGAATTTGTGTTAACCCACTTAGAGGCAGGTATTCCATGTTGTTAAATTATTAGGGCTTCAAAATAGCATACATATGCTTATCCATTACTACACCCTTTTTAATAAGTGCATTACGCATAACACCCTCTTTAACATAGCCCGCCTTTTCCAGCACCCGCATAGATGCGGTATTTTTGCCGAATACGCCTGCCTGCACACGAATGACGCCTAAGTTTTCAAAAGCATAACGGGTAAGCAGTTGCACAGCTTCGGTAATAATGCCCCGGCCCCAGTAAGGTTCGGCAAGCCAGTAGCCTATTTCGGCCCCATTGTGGTTGGCATCAACCTTCAGATCCAGGGCAATACCGCCGCAAACCTGGCCGTCGATAGCTATGGCGAAATTGGTTTGAGTGGCTTGTTTTTTCATAAAGGTCACCCAGGTAATGGCATCACTGAGGGAATAAGGATAGGGAAAGCGATCCAGTAAAAAGGCAGATACTTTTGGGTTATCCGCGTGTTTTTGCAATGATTCTTCATCGCCATCAAACCATCCCCTTAAAGTAAACGTAGAGCCCTGTAATTCCATTTTGTAACAATAAAATGTTTAAAAATAGCAATGATAACCGAAACTGCTAAATTGCAGACATTTTAAGGCGTTTTGCCATACTGTCTACATGAAAAAACTGATCACTTTACTGCTTATAGCTAACACTGCAGGTGCGTTTGCCCAAAAACTGGATACGCTGACCGTTGAAAAGATCATGCGCGATCCGAAATGGATAGGCATATCACCATCCAACATCCGCTGGAGCGACGACAGTAAAAAGATCTATTTTAAATGGAACCCCGGTCATGATGAGGTAGACGCCTTATATGCTATTGCTACCGGCAATAACACACCTCAAAAAGTAAGTATAGCAGAACAGCGCGGGTTAACGGCCCCTGATGGAGAGTGGAATAAAAGCCATACGCAGAAAGTTTTTGAAAAAAACGGCGATCTGTTTTTGGCTGATATAAAAAGCGGGAAGGTTATCCAATTAACCAATACCGAGCAGCGCGAGGACGATCCCATTTTCAGCGGGGATGAGCGGGAGATCATATATAAGCAAAACAATAATCTTTTTGCCTTGAAACTCAATGGCGGGCAGTTAAAGCAACTAACCAATTTTGTGCGTTCGCCGGAAAAAAAGAAAGATGCTGAAACGCTGAATGCCGAGCAATCCTGGCTCAAAAAACAACAACTGGAGCTTTTTGACATCATCAAAAAAGAAGCGAAAGAAGATAAATTGGATTCGGCCCAAACCGCAAACCTGGAGCCCCAGCAATTAAAAGAACTGGTTACGGCCGGTGATCGTGTGGGTTTGGTAAAAATAAGTCCGGATGGTAAGTACGTTACCTATCGTTTAACCAGGGCTGCCGATGGTGTAAAAAATGCTATCGTTCCCAATTATGTAACGGCATCCGGTTTTACGGAGGATATCCCAAATCGATCCAAAGTTGGCCGGCCGTCATCCACCTCAAAAATGTTTGTGTTTGATACCCGCCGGCAGGCTGTTTACCCGGTGCTTACCCAGGACATCCCGGGCATTAAAGATTTGCCCGATTATCTGAAAGATTATCCAACGGAACTGGCCGAGCGCAAAAAAGCGAATGCCGACAGACAAGTAGATATAGAAGGACCTTTCTGGAGTGCAGATGGTAAAAATGCGGTTGTGGTGATCAGCGCGCAGGATAATAAGGACAGATGGATTATGCGCCTTGAACCGGTAACGGGCAAATTAACCCTGCTCGACCGTCAGCGTGATGAGGCCTGGATCGGTGGTCCGGGGATTGAAACCGGCGCTGCGGGTAATGTGGGCTTTACAGATGATACGCATTTTTATTTCCAGAGCGAAGCCAGTGGCTACTCGCATATTTATCTGGTTGATGTGGTGAGCGGCGCAAAAAAACAGCTGACCAACGGCAAATGGGAGGTACAGACGCTGCAATTATCAAACGATAAAAAGACATTTTACTTTACCGCGAATATAGAGCATCCGGGTATTACGCATTTTTACAGCATCCCGGTAAGCGGCGGCAAACCGGTAAAAATAACCGGAATGAAAGGTGGTAACGAGGTAACACTGTCGCCCGATGAAAAGTGGCTGGCTATCCGTTATTCTTATTCCAACAAACCCTGGGAGCTGTATCTGCAACCGAACAAACCAGGAGCAAAAGCAGTACAGATAACACATTCCGTTTCGGCAGAATTTAATTCCTATCCATGGCGCGATCCCGAGATCATCACCTTTAAAAATCGTTACGGAGCTGATGTTTATGCGCGTCAATATCTGCCCAAAAAGGCAGATCCGGCTAAACCCGCAGTAATTTTTGTGCATGGTGCCGGTTATCTGCAGGAGGTTACTTATTCCTGGAGCTATTACTTCCGCGAGTTTATGTTCAATAATATGCTGGCCGATAATGGGTATACCGTATTGGATATTGATTATACCGCTAGTGCGGGTTACGGTCGCGACTGGCGTACGGGCATTTATCGCCACATGGGTGGTAAAGATCTGACTGATCAGGTTGACGGGGTAAAATACCTGGTTGAAAAATTTGGTGTTAATCCTAAGCACGTAGGTTTATATGGCGGGTCATATGGTGGTTTTATTACCCTGATGGGTATGTTTACCGAACCCGATGTTTTTGTCGCCGGCGGCGCCATTAGATCGGTAACCGATTGGGCACATTATAACCATGGGTATACATCCAATATTTTAAATGAACCTTTTACTGATGAACAGGCTTACCGTAAAAGCTCGCCCATTTATTTTGCCAATGGCCTGAAAGGCAACCTGCTGATGCTACATGGGATGATAGATCAGAATGTGAATTATCAGGACATTATCCGGCTTACACAAAAACTCATTGAGCTGCATAAAGAGAACTGGGAACTGGCATCGTACCCCGTAGAGGATCATGGCTTTGAACAACCCAGCAGTTGGACGGATGAGTACAAGCGTATATTTAAGCTATTTGAGCAAACGCTGAAAAAGTGATTTAACCAGGAATGATTTGAAATTCATCTGTTCCCTCTATTCTTTCCAACTCCGTTCCAATAGGAAGATTTAGATATGGAATTATAGCTCTGTCGTAATTGGCAATGGTGTTTACATCGTAGATCATTATGTTGTCCGGATCGTCGACATAGTCCTGATCTTCTGTGCCCGAAAAGAATCGCCAACCGCTATCATGCTCGAAGTCTGATTCTTCACGATACATGTATATCACCTTGAGGCCGTCGACGGTGATTTTGTCGGTAGCCATACACCCACCCATTCGAGGTATAAGGTCTATGATCTGATCGGCTCTGAGTTTGAAATTTTTCATTGCGTAGCTCAAGTTCTGTTAAATTTGTAATATTCTACAAGTAAATATGAAAAAATTATGGTTCCTTCCGGTTCTTTTCTGCATAAGCTGTAGCAATACATCCAAATCTCCCGTAATCCATATCGTTAAGATTGACAAGGAGCGTTCTGTTAAAATAAGTGGTTTAGATGTAGCCGTAATACAGGATATTGCCCGTGATTCGTCTGGAGCAAACTGGCAGGGGTTAATACCGGTATATAAAATGCCGGTTGATACGGAAATGAAGAATTATCAGCCCATGCAGCCCGGTACATACCATATAGCCGATGATGCCGTTATTTTTACGCCAGATACGCCGTTTGTAAGTCATCAAACTTATTTTGTAAGGTATTATAAATTCGATTCTGGTAACAAGCTCACGGATTTTATCGGTGGGCGCAACCGACCGGGTAGTTTACACTACATAGATTTAACATTTTAAGCAATAAACTGCTGCGAATTGCTTGAAAATCAAATAATATTATGTATATTTGCACCTAATTAATAAAAGAGGGGGCGATTTGTCCCCTCTTTTATTTTATCAATCAAATTATCAATCAAAATACCGGAGGGTAATGAATATTGAAAAAAGAGTAAGAGAGCTGGTTGAGGAGAAGATAGCCGATAAACCGAATCTGTTTATAGTGGACATCAAGATGCACTCGAACGGAAAGCTGATAGTGCTGGTAGATGGTGATAACGGCCTGGGGATTGATGATTGTGTGCAGATAAGCAGGCATGTAGGCTTCCACCTGGAAGAGGAAAATGTGATTGAAACCGCATACAACCTGGAAGTATCATCACCGGGAATTGATTTCCCGCTATCGTCGGCCAGGCAATACGCCAAAAATATTGGTCGTACGGTAGGCATTAAGATGGCCGACGGAACCAAAAGAGAAGGGACACTGACAGCCATAACGGAAGATGCCGTTATTATTGAAGAAAAAGTAAAAGAAAAAGGGAAAAAAGCCGAAACTGTTGAAAGCGTGATCCCTATGGATAAAATAACAGAGACAAAAGTTTTAATATCATTCAAGTAGAAAATGAGCAATATTAATTTAATTGATTCTTTTCAGGAATTTAAAGATTTCAAGAACATTGACCGCCCAACCATGATGAGCGTTCTGGAAGACGTTTTCAGAAGCATGATCAGGAAAAAATATGGCACCGATGAAAATTGCGACGTAATTGTAAACACAGATAACGGTGACTTAGAGATCTGGCGTACCCGTAAGGTAATGGAAGATGGCTTTAGTGAGGATGACGACCTGGAAATAGAATTAGCCGAAGCGCAGCTGATTGATGCCGACCTGGAAGTAGGTGATGATTTTATTGAACAGATCACGCTGGAAAGCTTTGGTCGCCGCGCTATTTTAGCCGCCCGCCAAACACTGGTTTCTAAAATTCTGGAACTGGAAAAAGACGAGATCTTCAAAAAATATAAAGATCGTGTTGGCGAAATTGTTACCGGCGAGGTTTACCAGGTTTGGAAAAAAGAAACCCTGGTGCTGGACGATGAAGGCAACGAGTTATTGCTGCCAAAAACCGAACAGATACCGGCCGATTACTTTAAAAAGGGCGACAGCGTAAAAGCGGTTGTACATAAAGTAGATATGCTGAACAGCAATCCTAAGATCATCATTTCGCGTACCGCTCCTGAGTTTTTACAACGTTTGTTTGAACTGGAAGTACCTGAGATTTTCGATGGATTGATCACGATCAAGAAAATTGTACGTGAACCGGGCGAAAGAGCTAAAGTTGCTGTGGAATCATATGACGACCGTATTGATCCGGTAGGTGCCTGTGTGGGTATGAAAGGATCACGTATACACGGTATCGTTCGCGAATTAAAAAATGAAAATATTGACGTGATCAATTTCACCAATAATGTTCAGTTATATATTCAACGTGCTTTATCACCGGCCAAAATAACTTCTATTAAGTTGGATGATGATAAAAAGACAGCGGCAGTATATTTAAAGCCTGATCAGGTATCACTGGCCATTGGCCGTGGCGGTCATAATATTAAACTGGCTGGTAAATTAACCGGCTATGAAATAGATGTTTACCGCGAAGCAGACGAGCATGACGAGGATGTGGATATCGAAGAGTTTTCAGATGAAATTGACAGCTGGATTCTTGATGAGTTTAAACGAATTGGTTTAGACACCGCGAAATCGGTACTTGCTTTAACAGTAGGCGAATTGGTAAAACGTACAGATCTGGAAGAAGAAACTGTAAAAGAAGTGTTATCAATATTGAGTGCTGAGTTTGAATAAGCATAGAAACCAAAATTAAAATCGTATTTTTGCGATAATAAGCAGAGAAATTATAATAAATGTCAGAAGACAAATCAATAAAATTAATTAAAGCAGTAAAAGAACTCAACATTGGTATGAGTACCATTGTCGATTTTTTGGCTACAAAGGGCTATAAGGTTGAAAAACAACCTATGGCGAAGCTGGATAGCGACATGTACTCCGCATTGTTGAAGGAGTTTGCTGTTGACAAAAGTATTAAGGAGGAAGCGAAGCAGATCAGTATCGGAAAGATCAGAAAAGAAGAGCCTGCTGCGTTTCCGGAAAAACCGGTTGAAAACCGCCGTTCAAGAGATTTTGAGAACGAAGAGATATTGATCAAAAACACAGGTCACTATGCTTCGCCGCAGGCAGAAAAACCAAAACCTGTTGAACCAGTTGCCGAAAAAACTGACGAACGTAATGACGTTTTGCCGGGTGTTAAGGTAGTGGGTAAAATTGACCTTAATAACCTGAATGCGAAGCCTCAGCCAGTGGCTGAAAAACCGGCAGAGCCAGTAAAACCAGTAGAGGTTGTTAAACAACCAGAAGTGGTAGTTCCTGAGCCCAAACCGGAACCAAAGGCCGAAGCGCCGGTAGAAAAAGCCCCGGAGGCTCCAAAAGTGGAAGAGCCAAAGCCACAGCCTGTTGTTGAAACTCCAAAAGCTGAAGAACCAAAAGCCCCGGTAACACCACCGGTTGCCCCGGTTGTACAGGCACCGGTAGTTGAAGCTGCTGCTGATGAAAATCAGGAACCTGATGTGATCAGGGCAAAAGCCGAAAGACTTACAGGGCCTAACGTAATTGGTAAAATACAATTACCTGTTAACGCTCCTAAGCGTAATCCGGTGGCATCATCATCAAACGCTAACAACGCTGATCATAAGCGCAAAAGAAAACGTAAAGATAACCAGGGTAACCCTCAGCATGGCGGCGGTCATCAAGGCGGTGGCAATCACCAGCAACCGCAGCAGGGACAGGGACAAGGGCATAATAATCCACCTGCAGCAGGCGGAACCATTAATCCAAACCGTCCTGACTTCCGGAACCGTGGTAATAATCCGAATGCTGGTGGGCCTAACCATGGTGGTGGAGGCGGCAATCGTCCTGACTTCAGGAACAACCGTAACGCCCCTCAAAACAATACACCAAAAGAGGAACCATCTGAAAAAGATATACAAGACCAGATCAAGGCTACACTGGCCCGTTTAAGCGGAGCTGGTAAGTCGGGTAAATTCGCGCAGAGAGCCAAATTCCGTCGTCAAAAACGTGATGATGTGGCCTCTAGTGCCGAAGAACTGGCATTGGAGCAAGAATTACAGTCGAAGGTATTAAAGGTTACTGAGTTTGTAACCGCTAACGAACTGGCATTGATGATGGATGTATCTGTAACGCAGATTATATCTACCTGTATGAGCCTGGGATTGTTCGTATCTATTAACCAAAGACTTGATGCCGAAACTCTAAGCATTGTTGCCGATGAGTTTGGTTACCAGATAGAATTTGTAAAACCACAGGATGAGGAAGCCAATCTGGAGCAGGAAGATGATCCTGCCGATCTGGTACCACGTGCGCCGATAGTGACCATTATGGGACACGTTGACCACGGTAAAACCTCCCTGCTCGACTTTATACGTAAAACCAACGTAATAGGCGGCGAAGCCGGTGGTATTACCCAGCACATTGGTGCTTACGAGGTAACCCTGCCTGGCGATAAAGGTAAAATTACCTTCCTGGATACTCCGGGTCACGAGGCGTTTACCGCCATGCGTGCAAGGGGTGCACAGGTAACTGATATTGTAATTATAGTAATTGCTGCAGACGATAGCGTGATGCCACAAACCCGCGAGGCTATAAACCACGCGCAAGCTGCCGGAGCACCTATTATTTTTGCCTTCAATAAAATTGATAAGCCAGGCGCTAATGCCGATAAGGTACGTGAGCAGCTTTCGGCTATGAATATTTTGGTGGAAGAGTGGGGTGGTAAATACCAAACCCAGGAAATATCTGCAAAAACAGGCTTAAACGTTGAGCTGCTTCTAGAAAAAGTATTGCTTGAAGCCGAATTGCTTGAACTGAAAGCTAACCCCAATAAACGTGCCGTAGGTACTGTTATTGAAGCTGCTCTGGATAAAGGCCGTGGTATTGTTACCACGATCCTGGTACAGGCCGGTCGCTTAAAAGTGGGCGATCCGATACTGGCAGGCTGTTACAGCGGTCGTGTTAAAGCTTTAACTAACGAGCGTGGCCAAAGGGTTGAATCTGCAGGGCCGTCAACACCGGTACAGGTATTGGGTATGCAGGGTGCGCCTACAGCAGGTGATAAATTTAACGTGCTGGAAAGTGAAGTTGAAGCCCGTGAAATTGCCAACAAGCGTTTGCAATTACAGCGTGAGCAAGGTTTACGTACCCAGAAACACATCACTCTGGATGAGATCGGCCGTCGTTTGGCAGTTGGTAACTTTAAGGAGCTGAACATTATTGTTAAAGGTGACGTGGACGGATCTATCGAAGCATTATCCGATTCATTACTGAAATTATCAACCGAGCAGATACAGGTTAATATTATATCTAAAGCTGTTGGTCAGATCTCTGAATCTGATGTATTGCTGGCTTCCGCGTCTGACGCGATCATTATCGGTTTCCAGGTTCGTCCGTCAGGAAGTGCCCGTAAACTGGCCGAGGCTGAGCAAATCGACATCAGGTTGTATTCTATCATCTACGATGCGATCAACGAGATCAAAGCCGCGATGGAAGGTATGCTTGCACCAACATTTGAAGAGAAGATTGTTGCCAATGTGGAAATACGTGAAACCTTCAAGATCAGCAAAGTGGGTACCATTGCAGGTTGTATGGTGTTGGATGGTAAAATTAACCGCAACAGCAAAATCCGTATCATCCGCGATGGCGTGGTAATTTACACTGGTGAACTGGCTTCACTGAAACGCTTTAAAGATGATGTGAAGGAAGTAAATGCCGGCTATGAATGCGGTTTGAACATCCAAAACTTTAACAACATTGAAGTAGGTGACATTGTTGAAGCTTATGAAAATGTAGAAGTGAAACGTAAGTTGTAATAACAGCTTTTCAATATTGTAAAATAAAAAAGGCCCTTTTAAGGGCCTTTTTTATTTTACATTTTGTGATGACGCGGATGATGTACCACATGATGGTGATGACGGTGCACCACATGACGACGATGATGTGTTTGCGCGCTGGCTGCGGTGTATGTAAATGTTGCAAATAATACAACCGCTAATATTTTTAGAGCTTTCATAAAATTCTTATTTAGTTTATTATACCTGATAGACAGATATTTTGATCGCCGGTTTAATCAATATAGGTGTAATATTGGCGTTTCATTCTGGATTGAGATCAGTTATGATTATCTGCCGGGCTACTATAATGTGCCATTAGGTCTTCTTTAATCGGTTTAGCGCCATGTAGAGATATCATTTGCGCGCCTAGTTATTGTAACATAATTAATACAATGAAAGGGCGAGCTTAACTATTTTTCGTAACTCTTTGATTTTTAATTAAAAGTAACGTAAATTCCATTCTTTATAAAACCTAAATGATCAGAAAACTATTGCTGGGTGTTATCGTAACCATTCTCTTCTTTATTACGAAACAAACCCTGGGTCAAACTTTATCAGCAGATACATCTGAACAGCGCATTGCTATGACGCACATTGCAGATGCCTACAATACTGCTATTGGCCAACAATCACGCTTATATAACGGGGTTGAATATGAACCGTATAATCCAGGCATCAGAGGAAACGCCTATTTCCAGGATATCAATAAATTTACTCCCGGCACAGTCACTTACGATGGCTTATTTTTTAAAGATGTACCCATGATGTACGATCTGAATAAAAACGTTGTGGTGGTACTCCTGTACAATAAATTCTCCATGTTTACACTGTTAAATGAGCGGGTTGAGCATTTTGATCTGCTCAGCCATCATTTTGTAAATATCATAGCAGATTCACTGCATGCTAATGCTGGTATAGACGCAGGTTTTTATGATGAGTTATATCATGGCCATGTTGTTGTGCTGGCAAGGTACTCAAAATCACTCCAAACAACCTCTGTTTCAAGTACTATCGAAACATATTTTTCATCAAGTAAAAGTTTTTTCCTGAAGAAAGGTAGTAATTATTACAGCATTAGCGGGCAGGGAGCCTTGCTTGATATTTTAAAAGATAAAAAGAAAGAGCTGCAGCAATACATCAAAGCCAATAGAATCAAATATCGGAAAGGCCCGGAAGAAGCTATGGTTGCTATAGCTAGCCGGTATGATGAGTTATCCAGATAATATATACTAAACACAGGCGGTAAAATAGTATCCTGATGATAAGGATGTTAATTGATTTGCTACTGATACGGTTAAAAAAATAAAATTGCCGATGAAAAAAATTTACTTTCTGGTTTTCTGTTTTTTGATACTTACTAAGCTGGGTTTTGCCCAGCAGGGTACAACAACATCAATAAGTGTAAATGTTCAACAGGTAAACATTGATCAATTTGTAACTGAATTGGAAACAAAAACCGGATTTCATTTTTACTATAACCCCATTCAATTCGATAGTTTAAAAATTTCTGTTGAAGTAAATAATAAGCCGATTGAAACTGTGCTGGATATGGCTTTTAAAAACACTGATTTTCATTACGCCATTACCGCACAGCGTCAGGTATTTCTTACGCGCGGACGCGAGATACAAACCAGGCTACCTGCTGGCTTTTTCGGCAATAAACCGGGAGCAGCACTATCTGCAACAAAAGAGTCTATAAATACTACACCTAATAATACCGTAGCTGATTTTACTGATGAAAAAGAAAAAAAGGTTCCGGAAGCTACTACAGAAAATAAATTATATGAAATAGGTACTAAAACAAACACCATTCAACCCGGCAAGGCTACCTTATCGGGATATGTGCGTGATGGTAAATCGGGCGAATCAGTGGTAGGCGCTAGTATTTATGTTACCAATACCAAAACCGGTGTGGCTACAGACCAGTTTGGATACTTTACCATGGTATTACCCAAAGGACGGCAAATTCTAAGCATAAGGGGCATTGGCATGCGTGATACGCGGCGTCAGATAATATTGTATGCTGATGGTAAACTGATCATTGAAATGCAGGAACAGGTAACCAGTTTAAAAGAAGTAAAAATATCTGCCGAAAAGGTAGCCAATGTTCGTAATGTACAATTAGGTGTAAACCGGCTTGATATTAAAAGTATTAAACAGGTGCCAACGGTATTTGGTGAAGCTGATGTATTACGGGTGGTATTAACGTTGCCCGGTGTACAGTCGGTAGGTGAGGCTACAACCGGCTTTAATGTCCGCGGAGGCTCTGCCGATCAGAACCTGATATTGCTTAATGATGCTACTATTTATAATCCATCGCATTTTTTTGGTTTCTTCTCCGCATTTAACCCCGACATTGTAAAAGATATTGAGTTATACAAGAGTAGCATTCCTGAAAAATTTGGCGGACGCCTGTCTTCTGTATTAGATATAACAGATCGGGAAGGCAATAAAAAGAAATTTACCGGATCGGCTGGCATTGGCTTAATAACCAGCAGGCTCAATGTGGAAGGGCCTATTATTAAAGATAAAACCTCATTTATATTTGGTGGACGTATCACTTACTCCGATTGGTTATTGAAGCTATTGCCCGACGCATATAAACATAGCCAGGCCTCCTTCTACGATCTTAACTTTGATATAAGCCACCAGATAGATGATAAAAATAATCTTTATTTGACCAGTTACCTGAGCCACGATAAGTTTAAACTTAACAGCGACACGGCCTATAGTTACAGTAACAGGAATATCAATATCAAATGGAAACATAACTTTAACGATAAGCTGTTTAGTTTGATAACAACCGGCATCGACAGGTATCAATATGATATAGCCAGTTTTGATAACGTGGTAAATGCCTACAAACTTAATTTTGATATCAATCAAACCAATCTTAAGGCCGACTTTACTTATTACCTTAATCGGAAAAATACGGTTGATTTTGGTGTAAGTACTATTTACTACAAATTACATCCGGGTAATTTACAGCCCAATGATGTAAAATCATTAGTAGCGCCCGACGTAGTGCCGGCACAGCAGGCTTTGGAAAGCGCGGCTTATGTAGGGGATAAATATGATATCACCGACGATCTTTCATTAAGCGCCGGTATCAGGTATTCGCTTTATAATTACCTGGGTCCGCAAACGGTTTATAATTATGCCCCCAATTTGCCAAAAACAAGCGCAAACTTTGTAGATAGTACTACCTATGCTAAAAACAAAGTGATCAAAACGTATTCCGGACCCGAGTTCAGGCTTTCGGCGCGATATAACCTGGGCGATAATACTTCGGTAAAAGCGGGATATAATACCTTGAGGCAATATATACACCTGCTTTCAAACACCACGGCCATAGCACCAACCGATGTATGGCAGCTGAGCGACCCGAACATTAAACCCCAATATGGCGACCAGGTATCCTTAGGCTTATATCGTAATTTTAAAGCAAATACTATTGAAACATCGGTTGAGGTTTATTATAAACGATTAAGGGATTATTTGGATTACAGAAGCGGCGCTAATCTGCTACTTAACCATCATATTGAGAATGATGTGTTGGGAACGCAGGGTAAGGCCTATGGTATTGAGTTCCTGATCAAGAAAACAACTGGCAAAGCCAACGGGTGGATCAGCTATACCTACTCACGTACATTTTTGAGACAGGATAATGTGAATGAAGGTGAACTAATTAATGGAGGGGCCTATTACCCAGCCAATTTTGATAAACCACATGATTTTAATTTTATTGGTAATTACCGGTTTTCGCACAGGTTCAGCGTATCATTAAATGTAACTTATAGTACTGGCCGACCAATTACCTTGCCTATTGCTAAGTATGAATATGGAGGTTCTGAAAGAGTATTTTATTCAGACAGAAATGCCTACCGTATACCAGATTATTTCAGGTCGGATTTTTCAATGAATATCGAAGGCAATCATAAGATACATCAGCGAACACATAATTCATTCACTCTAGGAGTTTATAATCTTACCGGAAGGCAAAATGCGTATTCGGCTTACTTTACAGCGCAAAATGGTGTTATCAGTGGTTACAAGCTATCCATATTTGCTAAGCCGATACCATTTATTAATTATAATATCAGGTTTTAAACAAATGAAAATAAACAGATTTATCTATATCACGGTGCTTGCAGTTATAGTTAGCTGTAAAAAGCCATATAACCCACCTATTGTGAGTAGCGATAATCATTACCTGGTTGTAGAGGGAGTAATTAACAGCGGTAATGATTCTACTATAATTAACCTGAGCAGAACAGTGAAGTTATCAGAAAATGTAAGTACGCAATTAGTAGCCAATTACACCGTGGTTGTAGAAGGAGAACAGGGCAATAGTTATGCTCTGCAATCAGAAGGGAACGGCATATATGATATTGGCCCTATGCATCTTGATCCTTCAAAAAAATACAGATTACATATTACAACCCCAGATGGCAAGCAATACGCATCAGATTATGAAATGGTAAAACCAACGCCGCCTATTGATAGTGTTGGTTTTACTCCCAAAAGTAATTACCTGCAGATATATGCCAATACGCATGATGCAACAAATAATACCCGCTACTACCGGTGGGATTATTCGGAAACCTGGCGTTTTCATGCCAAATTTCAATCAAGCTTTATTGTTGATGGTAATGAAGTAAGAATAAGACACGCTAACGAAGCAATATATTATTGCTATGCGAATGACAAATCCAGCAATATAGTGTTAGGTTCATCAGAAAAGCTCACGCAGGATGTCATATTTCAGAGTCCTATAACTACCATATCATCAGATGCAGAAAAGTTGGAATTACGGTATAGCATATTGCTTAAGCAATATGCACTAACCAAGGCCGCGTATCAGTTTTGGGAAAACCTAAAAAAAAATACCGAACAATTGGGTAGTATATTTGATGCGCAGCCTACTCAATTACAGGGAAATATTCATAATATAAACGATCCCACAGAGCCGGTGATTGGGTATATAAGTATTACCAATTCACAATCGAAAAGAATATACATCAATAAGGGGCAACTACCAAATAATTGGACAGAGAAGTATCCTTATGATTGCGGCATGCCCGATTCTGCCTTTTTTTCGCATCCCAAAACAGGAGCAAATGATGTGTTATCCTATATTATTCAGGGCGGAGGAATACCTGTAGACGCAATATATACCCAATTTGGAATAGCAGGATATACTTATTCATCCCAAAGTTGTGCAGACTGTACGATACGGGGGAAAGTACAGAAGCCTTCATTCTGGATAGACAATTGATAAATAAGTATACTACTATATAAATATAGAACTAAATGTCAGGCATCTGTTATGAAAAAAGTTAAGGCGATTGCTAAAATCATAGCTTTATTAATTACCGGTTTATTGCAGCTCCATATAAGTTGTTCCGCACAGGCATTTGATCAAATTGCCAATAACTTTAATCGATACCAGCGCGAAGTTGTAGAAGAAAAAATATTTGTACATACAGATAAGAGCACTTATTTGCCCGGCGAGATCATCTGGTTTAAAATTTATAACGTTGATGCTAACCATCATAAGCCAATCAATTTAAGCAAGGTTGTATACATAGATGTGCTTGATCATGAGCAGAATGGGGTATTGCAAGCAAAAATTGCCATGAAAAATGGTGTAGGAAGCGGGTCTTTATATATACCGGTGTCATTAAGTAGCGGTAATTATAAATTAAGAGGTTACACCAACTGGATGAAAAATTTTAGCCCTGATTATTATTTTGAGAAAACAATCCTTGTCGTTAATCCATTAAGAACGCCGGAGGCAAAAACTCCCCAAACACAGGTCGATTATGACGTGCAGTTCTTCCCTGAAGGAGGAAATTTGATCAGTGGTATTGCCAGTAAAGTAGCTTTTAAAGTAACAACCCCCAATGGCCTGGGATTGGAAGCTTATAAGGGCTTTATTGTTAATGATCATAATGACACGGTAGCCCGGTTTGAACCACTGAAATTTGGTATGGGGAGCTTTACCTTCAACCCCGATATGAATAGCACGTACAAGGCTATTATTAAAACAACGACGGGAAACATAATTGCTAAAGAACTACCGGCTATCAATAGTCGGGGTTACACTATGCAGTTGAAAGAGAATGGTGGGCAACTGGAAGTCACGGTAAATGTTGCCGGTATCAGTAGTGGAGAAGTGTATCTTTTTGCGCACACCAGGCAAGTAGTTAAAATAGCCGAAAGTGTCGGAATTAGCTCTGGAATGGCCAGTTTTACAATTGATAAGGCAAAACTTGGTGAAGGGATATCGCACATTACCATTTTTAACAACGCCAAACAACCCGTTTGCGAACGACTTTATTTTAAACGTCCTAAACAACAACTATTCATCGAGGCATCTGCTGATCAGGCACAATACGCAACACGCCAAAAAGTCAATATAAATATTGGAACTAAAGGTGCAGCAGGAAGCCCCTTACCTGCCAATTTATCCCTGTCCGTTTTTCGGATCGATACGATACAGCATGCAGATGAGGGCGATATTGTGAACTACCTATGGCTGAAATCGGATCTGCGCGGAAATATTGAATCACCTGGTTATTATTTTAAAAACATTAACACAGAAACAGATGCTGCCTTGGATAACCTGATGCTTACACAAGGTTGGAGAAGATTTCAGTGGAATAATATATTGAACGGTAAGTCTGCAGCATTTAATTTTTTACCGGAGTATAACGACCATCTGATAAGCGCTAGGGTAACTAATACCATTACAGGTCATCCTGCAGAAGATATATTAGTTTATTTAAGCGTTCCGGGAAAAAGAGTTCAGTTATATGCATCAAAAAGCGATTCATTGGGTCGGTTGATATTTAATACTAAACAACTGTTTGGCCCTGGCGAAATTATTGCTCAAACAAACTCAGAACGGGATTCTACTTTTCGTATAGATGTTTTAAGCCCTTTTTCTGAGCAGTATACAAAATATAACATGCCAGGGATAAATATAACACCAGGTATGCAAAAAACGTTGGAAGAGCATAGTCTGGCTATGCAGGTGCAAAATATATATGCAGGCAATAAAATAAAGCAGTTTTATGACCCAGGAGTTGATAGCTCCGGTTTTTTCGGAAAGCCATATAAAACGTATCTTTTAGATAACTATACCCGCTTTACTACGATGGAAGAGGTACTGCGCGAATACATAAGGGAGGTGAATGTTGTACAGTCACATAAAAGATATCATATAAAAGTATTGAATGACAAAGGATTTTTGGATGGTGACCCCTTGGTTATGCTTGACGATGTGCCTGTGTTCAATATAGATAAAGTAATAGCTATCGACCCATTGAAGGTTAAAAAACTGGAAGTAATCAGAGATAGATATTATTATGGTCCATCGGTGCAGGAAGGTATACTAAGCTATACAACTTATAAAGGCGACCTGGGAGGGGTTGAAATGGATCCGCACGCCGTGGTACTTGATTACGAAGGTTTGCAGCTGCAGCGGGAGTTTTATTCGCCGGTTTATGATACGGAAGAGGTGGTCAAAAGCCGGATACCTGATTTTCGAAATCTTTTATTTTGGCAACCTAATGTCAATATCAACACTGATGGCAAAGGGCAATTGTCATTTTATACCTCTGATCAAACCGGGAAATTTATAGGTTTAATACAGGGATTGACCCCAAATGGAGATGCTGGCAGCCGGTATTTTACCTTTGGTGTAAAATAAATTAAAAAAAGTTTAGAAGGCCTTAAATGAAAATTATTGAAGCAATTGCAATTGCTTTGACTTGGTATTGAGTTGTTTATAAAAGCTAATGATAATAACGGATTATACATAATATCCCCAGGAAAGAGTAATGTATCCATAATAAATAAGTTTTTTTTCAAAACCATTTGCGTAATACAAAAAGCTGCGTATATTTGCAGACCCAAAAACGGAGTGGTAGTTCAGCTGGTTAGAATACATGCCTGTCACGCATGGGGTCGCGGGTTCGAGTCCCGTCCATTCCGCCTCGATAATAATAAGGCCCTTCAAATGATATCATTTGAAGGGCTTTTGTTTTTAAGCTATATGCACCTTAAAATAGCATAGAAAGAATAAAGCAAGAGGGAATCATTGAAGATCCCAAATGCCTGACGAACGTTCCAGCGTGATCAATGCAGCTGCGTAATTGTATAAAGACTGATAGTAGCTCTCTTGTACATCGTTATAGGTTCGCTGAGCATTCAACACTTCCAGTAAGGAGGTTTCACCGCGTTTATAACTATATATTTTACCATTCAACACTTTCTCGGCATCTGCTATTAAACCATTTTTATACTGCTGAACCTGTTTTTGAGCCGATTTATAATTAAAGTACGACTGGATCACATCTGCCTGGATCTGCTGTAAAACCTGGTCGTATTGAACGGCTACCTGTTGAATGGCAAAATGAGCGGCTTTCAAATCTCCCTTATAATGATTGGAAAACTTTAATGGAACACTGAGTCCTGCATTAACAGAGTGATAAGTAGGGGTAGGTGCAATTTCATTGGTAGATGCTCCGCTAAATTGCATGCCGGTGTTTACCCCTAAATCAATTATCCGGTTTGCTTTTACCAGCGACAGATTTTTCTCAGCAACAGTTTTGCTGTTTTGCGCCGCCACAGCATCAGCTCTGTTATTTTGGGCATTGTTAATTAATTGAGTCAGCACAAATGCTCTTTCCAGATTATCAGAACCTTTGGTAGGAACAAATAAAGTATCCATATCCTTATTCCCGGTAAATACACTCAGTTGTACCAGGGACGATTTCCAGTCGGATTCATTTTGGATAACGGAATTAAGAAAACTACTAGCTTCTAATTTAGACTGCCTGGCATCTATCTGAGCAATAGCTCCAAGTTTAAAACGAACAGAATCGGCATCGGCCAGATGCTTCATGGTTTGATATGAGTTTTCCTGTACCCGAAGTAAGTCCTTTTGCTGGATGGCGTTATAATAAGCCAAAGCGGCATCTGCCCTAAGGTTCCGGAGGTAATCGGTCAACAATGCCCTGCTCAATTCAGTCTGACTTTTGGCCAGGTTAATCCTGGCGCTACGCTTGCCTCCTAATTCAAGCGTAGCTCCCAAACTAAAATTTACACCTTGGCCTAAATGAAGTTTTTTTTCCTGGTTATTGTAGGCTCCTACAGTTAGCTGAGGATCAGGGAAAACTTTAGCGCTTTCTATACCAGCTTCGGCAATGCTGACATTATATTGTTGTGCCAACAGGCCCAGGTTTTGTTTACCTACCAGGTTAAGATACGGCACGAGAGATAACTTTTTGGAATAAGTTAAATTAGTATCTATTTGTGCATAAACATTAACGGCAATACCAAAGGCAATTGCAAACGTTAAAATGTATTTGAAGATGAGTTTCATAAATATTGATAGTTATGCTTCTTTTGCTGAGGGTTGAAAATCATGATTGCCCCATTTGCTTTCTATGAGGTAATACAAAGCCGGCAAAACAAACAGGGTAATAGCTGTGGCCACAAAAAGACCGTAAACGATTACTGTTGCCAATGGTCGCTGCACGTCGGACCCGATGCCTGTAGCTAATGAGGCTGGGAGCAAGCCTAAAGCTGCAACGGTGGCTGTCATTAATACCGGGCGGAAACGATGCCTTGTTCCCTGTATTACCGCATGGAGTATGTCGGAGCCTTTTTTACGCAGATCATTGATATGCGAAATCAAAATAACGCCATTTTGTATAGCGACACCAAACAAGGCGATAAACCCTACTGCCGAAGACACGTTCAACGTCATGCCGCGCACGTTTAGGGCCAACATGCCACCGAATAAAGCCAGTGGGACGATGCTTAAAATAAGTCCTGCCTGCCTGAATTTACCAAAAGCCCCATAAAGTAACAGGAACATGATAGCCAAAGCCAGGGGGACAATAACTGCCAATTTTGCGTAGGCCCTATTTTGATTTTCAAACTGACCGCCCCATGCTATCTGGTATTTTTCTTTATCGTATTTAACCTGCTGGTTTATTTTTGCCTGGGCTTCTGTTAAAAAAGTCGACAAATCAGTTCCTCTTAAATTAAGACGTACAGTAAGCTGGCGACGGTTCATTTCCCTGGAAATAGAACTTTCCCCTATATCCGTTTTTATTTCGGCCACTTGTGATAAAGGTATTTTAGCGCCTGTTTGGGAAGTGAGCATCAGGTTGGCGATTTTTTCGGGAGTATTACGGCTTTCTTCTTTGTAGCGACAAATCACATCATAAACCTTATCTGATATAAAAACCTGGGCTACTGCTTTACCGCCGATAGCCACCTCAATTAACTCGGCTACATCACTCATGTTTAGCCCGTATCTTGCCACAGCATCCCGGTTTACTTTGATCTGCAATTGCGGAAGCGGTGGCTCCTGGTCTATAGCAATATCAACCGCGCCTTTCACCGTTTGTAGGGTAGATACCGCAGCTTCGGCAATGCGGCGGGTTTCTTTGAAATCATTGCCAAAAACTTTCAGCACCAGTTCGCTATGGGCTCCGGCAATTTTATCCATTACCCCATCGATCATTGGCTGCGTAAAAGCGACTGAATAACCGGGCATGGCTGCGTATTCTTTTGATAATTCATTGATCAGATCATACTTGGTTTTGCCACCTTCCCATTCGTTGTATGGTTTTAAGCCCACTGAGACTTCAAAGTGCGAAGGAGTAAAGTAATCGGTACCATCATCATTGCGGCCCGCCTGAACCGTTACATAAGTAATTTCGGGATGTTTAAGTGTTGCAGCCCGCAAAGCATCGCTCATTTGCTGCGACTTTTGAAGCGTTATGCCCGGCGGCAAAGAAACTTGCAGCCAGATGGAGCCTTCATCCAAAGGAGGTAAAAAATCCTTACCTACCGTTACCGACAAAATAACCGCACCTGCGAAAGCCAATGCCAAAGGAATGAAAACCCGCTTGGGTTTATTCATGATCTTAGTGATCCGGCTTTCATATTTGGCCGACAGATACTCCAGCCATTTGTTATGGTAAAGCTTCCTTGGTTTACGATACACTGCATAGGCTAAACCCGGAATAAGCAATAAGGCTACGGCTAATGCACCTAAAAGCGCATAACCTACGGTGAAAGCCATCGGAGTAAAAAGTTTCTTCTCTACACGTTCAAAAGAGAATAGGGGCAAATATGCGGTAATGATGATGATGGTAGAAAAAAGAATAGGTTTTGCTACTTCCAGCGCTCTTGCGCTTATGGTTGTTTCTTCCAGTACCTCGTCAGGATTTTTTTCTCTTTTTTTAAGGATGGTTTCCATCATTACGATGGCGCCATCTACAATGATCCCAAAATCAATGGCACCCAGGGAAAGCAGGTTAGCCGGGATATTGGTAAACTTCATCAAAATAAAGGCGACCAATAAAGCCAACGGAATGGTGATGGCCACAATGAGTGCACCGCGCCAGTTACCCAAAAATACAATGAGCACAATGATTACCAGGGCCATCCCTTCTAAAAGCGTATGGGAAACGGTATCCAGGGTTTTATTGATGAGGTTTGTGCGGTCGAGATAAGGTCTGATGGTAACGCCTTCGGGAAGTATGTTCTTATTCAAATTATCAACGGCCTGGTGTATACCTTCCAACACAACAGAGGGGTTCTGCCCCTTCAGCATTACCACGATCCCTTCAATGCCATCGTTATGATCAACCTTTCTATCGGTATAGCCCAGCACCCCTTTACGTTCCAGGGTGCCAAATTTAAGCTCACCTACATCTTTGATCAGAACGGGTACGCCGTTAACCGATTTAACAACAACATCGCCAAGTCCCTGAAGATCTTTTACCAATCCTATACCTCTTACCACGTATCCCTGTTCGCCACGATTTAAAACACTACCACCAGCGTTGGTATTATTGTTATTGATGGCGGTTTGCACATCGGTAAGCGAAAGATGATATTGAGCCAGTTTGTCCGGATCAATCTCTACCTGGAACTGTGTGGTGATGCCACCGAAGTTGGCTACATCGGCCACGCCAGTAACCTGTTTAATGCGGGGGATGATCACCCATTGCTGCAGATCGGTCAAAGCCCTCAGATCATGGTTGGTGCTTTCGATAATATACCGGTATACTTCGCCGGTTGGTGAGGTTAAAGGATCAAGACCAGGAACGGCGCTAAAAGGTAGCTGAACACCGGCCAAGCGCTCCTGTATCCTTTGCCGGGCCCAATAATCGTCAACCCCATCATCAAATACCAGTGTGATGAGGGAAAGGCCAAAAAGGCTGCGGCTGCGCATCACGTGCATGCCCGGTAACCCGTTCAATGAACGCTCAATGGGTATAGTGATCTGCTGTTCTACCTCTTCTGCCGCGAGGCCCGGAACCTGTGTTACTACCTGCGAAGTTACATCGGCAATATCGGGATAGGCTTCAATAGATAATTGTTTCCAGGAGTAGTAACCAAAGAAAGCCAGAAGCACAAATAAGGCCACAAAAAGCCAGCGCTTTTTTATTGCGGTAAATATTAATTTTTTCATACAGTATAGGTTATAAGGTTACCGTGCTTCCAATAAATAAAAGCCACCTTCTGAAATGATCGTGTCGCCACTTTTTAAGCCGGATGTGATAACTACGCGGTCATTGTCGTTTCCGCCGGTTACTACTTTTCGTTTAATATATTTTCCGTCGGGCGAAGCCACAAAAACGAAATTGCTTCCGCTCATTTGTAACAGGGCAGTTTGAGGTATCAAGATGGCAGATGTAGGGGCGTCAATAAAATCTACTGTGGCATACATGCCGGGTTTAAGTGCATGGTCGGTATTGTTACACTCCATCAACACCTGTACACTTCGGGTATCGTCATCAACGATATCATTTACGTGATATACTTTGCCTTTGAGGTGTTTCCCGGGCAGGGCAGATACCTGAATATCGCATTCATCCTGTTGATGTACATACCGGATGTCTTTTTCTTTCACCTGTCCGGCTATCCATACTTTTGACAGATCGGCTACGGTAGCTACGCTGGCCGCATCATCTTTTATAAATTGTCCTAATACTACTTTGTTATCTACCACTTCGCCGTTAATGGGAGCGTGTACCACCAATGGCTGACCCAGGGATAGTTTTTCAGGATCGGCTTTGAATATCTTAATACCGATAACCGCATTTTCATATTCCTTTTTTTCGACCTCATAAGCAGTTTGGGCTTCTTCCAGATCTTTTTGCGTACCCACGCCATTAGCCATCAGATCCTGTTGCCGTTTTAAGGTTTTTTGAGTTTGCAGCATCTGCGATTTTTCCTGGAAAAAGATTTTTTGCGCGGTTATAAAATCCGGAGAGCTGATCTCAAACAAGGGTGTTGATGGGGTAGTTTTCATACCTAAGTGCAAATACGTCTTAGTAACCCTTCCCTGAAAAGGAGGAGCTATTTCTGCGTACTGCGTTGGTATGGCTTTGATAATACCTGTGGTGATGATCTGTAAACGGTAAGGTTCGTCTTTTAAAGTAATTGTTTTAAGTCTGTCTTTTAAATGGGAGTGGGAGGTGACCGTAATGGTATCGCCCTGTACCGCAAATAAGTTAGCAACTTGCTCTGTGCTATGTTCATGGCATGAGGCTGCCACCAGCCCTGTGCCTATAATGCACAGGGCAACATGAAAATTGTTTTTCATCATGTTGAATTATAGGGGTTTAAATATGTTATAAGTGTTGTATTGCCGGACGGCCCTCCCCGGATCTTTGCTCCTTGTTCCTAAAATCCTTATTTCATCAAAGCCATTGATTGAATTTTTTAATGTACCATGTTTTAACCAGCTGGGTGAGTACACAATAAGCTGTCAGTATGCCAATTAACCAGGGGAAATAAATTAGCGAAAGTGGCTGCATCTTTAAACTTTCGGCAAATGGCGAAAACGGGATCAGGATACCTATCACCATAATGAGTGAGGTTAATGCGATGATGGGTGTGGTTGCCCAGCTTTGTATGAATGGTATTTTACGTGTCCGGATCATGTGCACGATGAGGGTTTGGGATAACAGACCTTCGATAAACCACCCACTTTGAAACAGTTGCTGATGGGCCGGACTATTGGCCTTGAATACAAAGAACATAACCGCGAAAGTGGCATAATCAAAAATAGAGCTGATAGGGCCGATATACAGCATAAACCGGGTGATGCCCGAGGCATCCCATTTTTTTGGCTGCTCTATAAATTCTTCGTCCATAGTATCCCAGGGGATAGATATCTGCGATACATCATACAATAAATTTTGAATGAGGATTTGAACAGGAAGCATAGGCAGGAAGGGCAGGAATGCGCTTGCACCCAACATGCTGAACATATTGCCAAAATTACTGCTCGCGGTCATTTTAATATATTTGATGATGTTGCCAAATGTCCGGCGGCCATAGATCACGCCTTTGCGCAAAACCATCAGATCTTTCTCGAGCAAAATAATATCAGCACTTTCTTTGGCGATATCCACGGCAGTATCTACGGAAATGCCAACATCGGCGTCTCTTAAAGCTGCCGCGTCATTAATACCATCGCCCATGAAGCCAACAGTATGCCCTTTGGACTGTAATATTTTAACCACCCGTGATTTTTGTAGAGGACTAAGTTTGGCCAGGATAGAAACATCATCTACCTGGTGTTTCAGTTCGTCATCACTCATTTGTTCTACGTCGCTTCCGAGCAGGATGCGGCTGTAGGGTATGCCCACATCGCGGCAGATTTTTTTAGTGACGATCTCGTTATCGCCGGTGAGTACTTTTACATTAACCCCAAGCTTCTGTAAAGCCTCGATAGAGGTTTTTGCCGATGGTTTCGCGGGATCAAGGAAACCGATAAAGCCGGTAAGGATCATGTCCTTTTCGTCATCTACAGAATAGGTGAGGGCCCGGTCGTCAAACTCTTTAATAGCCACCAATAAAACCCGCAGACCCTCGGCATTTAGCTTTTTAGAAGTATTGAGGATCATGTTTCTCCGGCTTTCATCCATCGGCATAATCTTGTCCGACTCGATGTGTAATTGTTTATCCTCGCCGGGATCAAAAGCGTAATTGCACAAATCGAGCATTTCTTCCACCGCGCCTTTACAGATGAGTAAATGTTTGCCATTCCGTTGTTTTAAAATAACAGACATCCGGCGGCGCTGAAAATCAAAAGGGATCTCGTCAACTTTTAAATAGTACTCTTCTACTTTTAGATATTCATGAATTTCTATATGCTCCAGAACAGCTACGTCCAATAAGTTTTTCAATCCGGTTTGGTGAAAACTATTCAGATAGGCCCATTTTAATACTTCTTCATCCTCATCTCCAAAAATGTTCAGGTGTTTTTCCAGCACAATTTTATCCATGGTTAGCGTACCAGTCTTGTCGGTGCACAGAATATCCATGGCACCTATGTTTTGAATGGCACTAAGTCGTTTGATGATCACCTTTCTTTTGCTCATGTTAACGGCGCCTTTAGCCAGGTTGGCCGTTACAATCATGGGCAGCATTTCGGGGGTTAATCCTACTGCAACCGCAATGGCAAATAAGAGCGCTTCCCACCAGT
Organism: Mucilaginibacter inviolabilis; assembly: GCF_011089895.1. Classification (NCBI taxonomy): domain Bacteria; kingdom Pseudomonadati; phylum Bacteroidota; class Sphingobacteriia; order Sphingobacteriales; family Sphingobacteriaceae; genus Mucilaginibacter; species Mucilaginibacter inviolabilis. Next base: position 79,608 of record NZ_JAANAT010000005.1, on the reverse strand, counting down.
TACCTTTAACCAACCCGTTGATTAAGAATATCAGGGGAACCATAACCATCATGAACCGGATAAGTAAATAGCTTACTTTATTTACACCTTTGTCAAAACTTGTTTCGGCGCGTTTGCCAACAATGTCTTTACTAAGCGAACCAAAATAGGTTTGATTGCCGGTGTTTACGCAAATGGCCATAGCCGAACCACTCACCACATTGGTGCCCATAAAGCATATATTATCCAGTTCAACCAAAGGTTTGCTGTCTGCATCCCGCACGGGGAAGCTCCTTTTTTCAACCGGTAAAGATTCGCCGGTTAACATGGCCTGGCTTACAAAAAGATCTTTGGATTGCATGATGCGGCAATCTGCAGGGATCATATCCCCGGCCGAAAGAAATACAATATCGCCAGGTACCAGTTTTTTAATATCGAATTCTTTTTTACCAACTGGTTTCCGTAAAACGGTTGCCGTGGTGGTAACCATGCTTTTGAGCTGCTCGGCTGCCCGGTTACTCCGGTATTCCTGAACAAAGCGTAACAGGGCGCTGGTCATCACCATAATGCCTACCATGAGCACGGTTTTATAATCGGCTTCTCCGGGCTTGGCCAACCAAACATCCAGTATAAATGATATGGCAGCAATAATAAGCAGGATACCAATGAAGGGATTGATAAAAGCCTCAATCAGTTGTTTGAACCAGGACGGTGCTTTTTCATGATGCACCTCATTCAAGCCAAATCTTTCCAAACGATCCTTAGCCTGGGCCAATGACAGGCCTTCCAGAGCGCTATCCAGCATGGCCAGGGAAAAATCCAGATCATGGGATGAAGCGTTCTTGAGTTTGGTTGCCGCGGCTTCTTCATTGCCGTTCAGCAGGATCTTTTTTCCGTCAGCTGCCACTTTTCTTAGTGAGGTTTTATTGATAGTCAGCATTCCTTAATATTTATAGGGTCTTTAAAATGAGTATTAATGTACCGGCTAATAACATTCCGGTACAGGTAAAGCGAATAAAGCGCAGAGGTTTATAGAGCTGTAAGCGGCCTAATATGATGCCTGCGTTCAGAAAGATCAGAATAGCGCCCGCTAACCAGTAGTTTAGCCTTTGATCATGAACGTTTAACCATTGCACAGCTACGCTAAATAGGAAAACGTACATAGAGGTACTAAAAGCAAGTAGTAAAAGATTATCTGGTGTATAGCTAATCACCGGATGAGTAACCTTCTGCTGAAAAAGCTCTCTGCAAATATTAATAGTCACAGACAATAGCAAACCCATACCCAGCAAATTCGGATTGCTACCAGTTAAGTAATGCGCCCAGCCTCCAACCGTTTTACCCAATAGCAGCATTTGATACTGGACTATAAAGAGCAGCAACAGGATAATAATCCATTTTTTATTGGATATAGAAGCGGTTTTGCTCACGGTTAATCCGGCTATCATCAGGTTGTCGGCAGCTATACCTATGGCTATTAATATAATGGCGTATAGTATCATTTTAGTTTCTACAGATCGTTTTCATGACCGGCTTTATTCCAGCTTACTTCATAAACCTGATGCTCTATGGTAAGGCGGCCTGCTATTTTTTCCATGGTGGCATCTTCATTTCCATTAGCCAGGATCTCGGCGGTGATAACGGCTATGGTGCTGTCATTATCGTCGGTACTTTTGAGCGAACGAAGCAGAATCTTTTCATCATGATTGGTAAACTGCAGCAGCAATACGCGGAGATGATTTTCAACCTCCTGCCTGCATTTAATGATGATGAGATAGTGCACCGGAACGGATGCATCCTTATGGATAGGCAGCTGACTTAGCCGGGTTCCCAAAGGACGCATTACTACATGGGTAATAATAATAAATGCCGACCCGATACAGGCTTCTGCAATAAAACCTGTACCACAGAACGCGCCCACAGCTGCTGAACACCACAGGGTAGCTGCAGTGTTTAAGCCCCTGATGTTAACGCCATCTTTCATGATGACGCCGGCACCCAGGAAACCTATGCCACTTACCACATAAGAGGTTACACGACCAGTGGCATCACCACCTATCTTTGCCGCTAAGGCTACAAACATGCTTGCTCCCAGTGCTACCAGCATATTGGTGCGGAGGCCTGCCATCCGTTGCCGCCACTGACGCTCGGTACCGATCACAGCACCGAGTATAAAGGCCACGGTTAGCCTTAAAGTGAAATCATAAATTGTGAGCATGGCGAATCTTCCTCCTTTTTTTGAGTTGACGGTAATCGAAAAGTTCGCCGGCAGGGCTGCTGAAAAAGATATGATTAGAAAATACCTCTTGTTCGGCACCGTTATTGGTAGCGGGCATATGGTTTGAACTTCCACCATCTCCCAGATAGTGGCGGTTCAATTTGCTGAAAGTCAGAAATTTGAACATAACGCTGTTGTTGTGCCGGCCTCATCAGCATAACAGGGTTATGTAATAGGCGGGCGGTTAACTATTAATTATTAAATACGATTCGGGGCCTGAGTCCATCTGTTGTTTTTTATTGTGCAGCAAAAGTAAGGCGACTTTTTGAAAAAGGCCGTTAGAGGAGAAACAGAAATTTATTAGAAATTTATTAGAAAAATAAGGGCTAAACGTGGATGAGTGATATGGTAAAAGTGCTGCCTTTATTTTCTGTAGAGGCAACAGTAATACTGCCCCCATGCATGGCGATTATTTTATCGGTTAAGGATAAACCTATGCCGTTGCCCCAGGTAAAATCCTTATTGGTGCCCCTGTAAAATTCCGAGAAAATATGCGGAATATCCTGTGGCTTGATACCAATACCATTATCTTTAAATGCCAGGATTACTTTGTCATGCAGGTACGTGATGGTTACGGTGCACAGATGATCGGGCGAGAATTTGCAGGCGTTTTCCATGAGGTTGATGAATGCCACTTTCAACAAGTATTCATTCCCCATCACAGAAATATTATCGTCATTTTCTATTTCCTGCTCAAACAATACATCCACATTAAAACCATCCATTGTTTTAATGACGGTTTCGCGGGCATCCATTAATAATTCATCCACCCGCAGCTCTTTCATCCTAACCTCCTTTTGGTCAAAATTGGCTTTAGCCAGATCGAGCAGGCCGTTGGACAGTTTTACCAATCTTTTAGCGTCGTGCAGCGATAGCTGGATCACCTCTTTATACTCCGTTATGGAACGGTCTTTTATCAACGCTAGTTGCAATTCCCCAACCACCGTTGCGAGTGGAGTGCGGAGTTCATGGGAAATGTTATTAACAAAACTTTTTTGTGCATTAAAGGAGTTCTCGAGTCGGTCGAGCATCTGGTTGAAAGTGATGGCCAGTTCGCCAATTTCGTCCTTTTCGCTTTTTACGGGTACACGCATATCCAAGCGGGTTGCTGTAATTTCTTTTACATTATCAATAATCTCGGCAACAGGTTTCAGGGCCCTGCCGGCAAAGTAATACCCTGCAATAACGGTAAAACAGATAATGATGATAAACGATATGATCAGCGTGTTTTTTAATTCGCCAAGACGTTGGATCCCATATTCGTCATTGGCGGCAGCTGTAAGGACATAGTTTTTATCATGATGGGTATATAAAAGCCCAACCACCTGCAAACTGCCCTGGTCAAAGGTGATCTCTTTCTGCTCAACGATCTGATCGATCATTTTCCGGGTTTCTTTTACTTTATCAATCTGCACCGCATCATGATATAATAGGTTAAACGAGGTATCGTAAACGGCCACCTCTTCCTCGAACAACGAGTTGGCGGAATTTTTATAGATCAATTGTAATACCGATGGGGCAACTTTAGCATCAAAAAGCAGGTTGGCTTTGGTTATGGCCTCTCTTTTAAGTTGTTTGAAATATTCATCCTTACGGGTTTGTGCCGAAGAAATGTATATGAATATAGAAAAGGCCAGCAGGAGCACCCCGAACAATACTAAAAACAACAATAAAAGTTGGTTCCTGATCTTCATCCTTCTTTAAAAATAAAGCCCATTCCCGGCTTGGTGTGTATGAGTTTGGTGGCGAAATTCTTATCGATTTTTTTTCGGAGATAGTTGATGTATACATCAATAAAATTGGTACCCGAATCAAAGGTATCCCAAACTTTTTCGGCTATTTCGGTTCTGGATAAAACTCGCTGGGCGTTCTTCATCATATATTCCAGTAGGCGAAATTCTTTAGGGGTGAGGTCGATCACCTCATTATTCCTGGTCACGATTTTGGTTTGCAGATTCATTTCCAGATCGGCAAAGCGTAAAATAAAACCCTGGTTAAAAGTGTTGTTATGCTGAACCCGGTTGGTTAGGGCGCGGATACGTGCATGAAGCTCCCGGAAATCAAAGGGTTTTACCAGGTAATCGTTAGCTCCAGCATCAAAGCCTTCTACTTTATCGTCCGTAGTACCTAATGCAGTCAGCATAATGATAGGAATGTCGGGTCTTGAACTTCGTATTTCTCTGCACAGGTCTATCCCATTGATCTTTGGAAGAATGATATCCATCAGGATCAGATCAAATTCTTTTGATAAGGACAGTTTTTTTCCCATTTCCCCGTCGTATGCAAGCGTTATCTGGAAGCCATGTTCTTCGAGACCTTTTTTGATCAGCTCGGCTACTCTTTGTTCATCTTCAATAACGAGTATGTGCATAGGATATCATTTACCTGCAAATCTCTGTATAATATTTGAAAAACTGCTAAGTGCCATTATAAGTGACTTATGGAAATCGCTTTTAGTTCAAATGGCCAATGGGAGGCACCTGACGGAGCCTTTTAAAGGAATATTTTCTACCTATAAACAGTTTACTCCTCCGGAGTTTAACGAATGGTACAAACGTAACTCCGGAGGAGTAAACTGTTTATAGGTAAAGTATAGAAAAAGAGATGGCTCCGTAGGTGCCACCTCTTACCGCTGTGTTAAATTATGTAGTTACAGGTGGATGCACAAAAGTATAATTACGGTAAAGCAGCCATAACATACTGGGCAACACGATCAACAACAGGGGCAATGCTGCCAGGAAACCACCAATAACCGCGATGGCCAATGGCTGATGCAATTGCGCCCCTGCGCCTATGCCCAATGCCAACGGTAACAGGGCGATAATAGCCCCCAGCGCCGTCATCAACTTAGGGCGTAAACGGGTAGAGATAGAATAGATTATAGCCTCGTTGATATTATTATGTTTGGTGCTTTCTCTAAACTGCCAGAAGGTGAAAATGGCATTTTCGCCAATAATGCCTACAATCATGATTAAGCCAGTATAACTGCCTACGTTTAATGGGGTACGGGTTAACCATAAGGCCAGAAAACTACCGCCAATACCCAGCACAGCTACCACCAGGATAAGAAATGCGATGCGAAACTGTTTGAACAGAAAAAGGATCACACCAAAAACCAGCAGGCTCGAGGTGATCAGAATGATCAATAGCTCTTTGAATGACTGCTGCTGCTCGGCATAAGCTCCTCCATATTCCACGTGATATCCCGTTGGTAAATTAATGGCGCTAATATTCTTTTTGATGGATGGCATCACAGAGCCCAGATCCACATTATCCAGCCGGGCGCTGATAACGCCCATGGCCTGCAGGTTTTCGCGTTGTACTTCCGCGTCGCCTGTTCTTAACTCCACATTTGCCAACTGACTGATCGGTAGAGGTTTGCCGTTGGGTAAAAAGACGGTTAGGTTTTTAAGACTGGCCACATCCAAAGAACGATTGCCAGGATACACCATGCGGATAGGTGATTGCTGTTCCTTCTCGAACAAACTACCTATTATATTGCCCTGTAGTGCAGATTGTACCTGCGTTTGCAAATTGGCGGGTGTCAGGTTATATTGGGCCAGCCTGGTATAATCGGGTACAATATTTACCGATGGACCGGCAATCACAATACCATCAAATACATCGGCGGTGCCTTTTACGCTGCTTACTGTAGCTGCTATTTGTTTAGATAGCTGTTGTAATTTAACCTGATCGTCCCCAAAAACTTTAATCTCGATGGGCTGCGTAGAGGTCATCAGATCGCCCAGCATATCACCAATTACCTGTCCAAAATCTACCCGCAGGGCAGGTTGGGAAGATTCGATTTTCTGCCGCAGATCGCCTATCACCTCTTCGGTAGTTTTATCGTGACCTTTTTTGAGCTGTATCAGGTAATCACCGGTGTTGGGTTCGGTAATAAAAAAGCCCATTTGCGTACCTGTTCTACGTGAATAGGCAGCTACTTCAGGATCTTTGATGATGATCTTCTCGATATCGCGCAGCATACGATCGGTTTCTTCGAGCGAGGTGCCGGGAGGCGAAGTATAATCCAGTACAATACTGCCCTCATCCATATCTGGCAAGAAGCCCGTTTTTAATCCTGACGGGATAAAAACAATGATCGCGGCAAGTGCGAGCATCATGATGATACTCAAATAAGGGCGTAATATAAAAAAGGATACCCAGCGCTGTCTTTTTACACCGTGGGCTTCTTTAACCTGTACACTATTGGTTTCTTGGTTGCGGGTAAGCAACAGGTATATTACCGGTAGGCCTATCCAGGTTACAAAAAAGGAACACACCAGGGTAATGATCATGGTGTTGGTCATTACCTTAAAATAGGCTCCGGCAACGCCCGTCATCATAACGAATGGGATAAAAATAACAATGGTGCTGATGGACGAACCTACCATGGCCGGAAAAAGGTAATCAACGGCACGCTGAAGTAGTGTCAGGGTAGGCTCTTCCGGATGCTCCTCATGCGTGCGGTGAATCTGCTCCACCACAACAATGGCATCATCAATGATCAAACCTATGGCAGCTGCTATAGCGCCCAGCGTCATGATATTAAAGGTATAACCCAGCGCGTACAGCACAATGAGCGTTAGGCAGAGTGTAACCGGTATGGTGACCAGTATCGTGGTACTGGCCTTTACCGATCGTAAAAAGATGATAGCTACAATAATAGCCAACGCCAGTCCGATCCATAAACTATCACTTACGCTTTTTACGGAAGCATTTACAAAATCGGCCTGAACATAATATGGTTTTATGGTTACACCAGGAGGAAGGATCTTTTGCAGATCGGCTACCTTTTGGGTCATGGCATCAGACAGGTCGATCAAATTGGCATTAGGTTGTTTGATTACGGCTATCAGTACACCCTCGTGGCCATTGGCGTTTACTTTGGTGTACTCAATACCGGGATTGATCTGTATGCTGCCAATATCTTTAAGCTGTATTACCCGTTTACGATTATTGCTGATCACCAGGTTTTCCAACTGCTGACTGGTATTTACAGAGGCATCTGTAACGGTTAAATACAACATCTTATAATCAGACAAATAGCCTTCAGACTTGATGAAGCCGGTTTGAGCCAGGGTATTGGTAATAATGTCTGGCGTGAGCCCCAGGGAGCCCATCTTTTGTGTATTAAGCACCAGCCAATACTCTTTGGTTTTACCGCCGATAACCCTGATCTCCGATACTCCGTCAACCTGCGACAGGAACGGTTTTACGGTATAGGTAGCCAGCTGTTTTAACTCAATGGGCGATTTGCTATGGCTCTCTAACGTGTACCCGCTTACCGGCAGGATGGAGGGGTTCATTTTTTCAACACTGATGTTCACTTCGGGCGGCAGATCATTTTTGATCTGATCAATACGCGATTGTATCTGCTGCTGGCTCAAGTCAATATCTGCGTTCCAATTCATGAAAGCTGATATTTCACAACTTCCGCGGCTGGTAGTACTGCGTACATATTGCAGGTTTGGCACTTGTTTCACGGCATTCTCCAGCGGTTTGGTCACTGTGATCATCATTTTATTTACCGGTTGTAAACCGGCATCGGCTATGATCTTGATCTTGGGGAAAGTGATCTCCGGGAACAGGGAGGTTTGCAAGCGCGAATAAGCAAAACCACCACCCAATAGTATGATGAACAGCATCAGACTGATGGGCTTTTTATGGGTGATGAAAAAGTTGTTCAGGTTCTTCATGGTTTCACAATTTTCACTTTGGCAGTATCGGCCAATCCATAATTACCTGTTATCACAATTCTGTCAGCTGGTCCAAATCTGGGCGAGAGGATCTCTACCTGGCTCTTGGTTTCGATTCCTTTTTGTACGGGGATCTTGACGGCTGTAGTATCATTAATGAGTTTCATTACCCAAAAATCGGTTTGTGTTTCATTGGCCAGCACGGCAGATTTGGGTAGTGAGGGTACATTGCTTTTTGCCGATTTAATAATATGCGCCCTTGCCACCAGGTTTTCGGGAATCGGATCGGCGCTGTTAACTTTGATTACTATACCCTGTGTTTGCGATAGCGTATCAACCGAAGGCATAACCGATGCTACCCTGCCGCTAAGCGTGTGGCCACCCGGTAAAGTGAGTATGATATCCTGATTATTGCGTAAAGTACTTTGAAGCTCATAAGGTAATTGCATTACAAAGGCAAAGCTTTCCTTATCGCTTATAGCGGCCAACTGCTCGCCATCCTGCACATAATCGCCAAGCTGGTGCATCAGTTGGGTAATATAGCCGCTGCTTGCTGCCTTAATACGGTTTACACCCGAAAATTTAAAAGTAGTATCCAGCACATTGATGGTATTGCCGATACTTTGCGCTTCTTTTGTTTTAATAGTGAACAGCAATTGCCCCGCACTTACATACTGCCCCGGTTTTACATATACATGTTGAATGTAACCTATTGCATTAGCCTTTACATAACTTTTTTGCATAAATGACGAAGTGGCATTCAGGCTTATAGAATCGGCCATTGTTCCGTTGCTGATGGAAGTCACCGTAACCGGTGTTTGTGATTTTACAGGGGCGTCGTCAGCAGCCGCAGTATCATGATTACATGCTGATATAGTTAATAGCAAACATGCACAGGCGAGCGCTACAAATTTAAAATATGGCGATGATAAAGTCTTCATATTATCGGTTCCAGTAGTTGAGTTGGTTAATGAGCAGCAGTCTGCTGATGGTATTTTGCGTAAGAAGGTTACGGATGGTCAAATAATTATTGATAGCCAGTATCAGATCGGCCATCCGGAGATCGCCGGTTTGCAGTAGTTTGGTATCCACCTTTATTAAGGTTTCAGAGTATTTGAACTGAGTATTGATATCGGCTATCAGGTTATCATATCCATCAATTTGTTGGTTCAGCTGGATGATCTGCTGGCTGTATTGCTGAGCAAAAAAGCTCTTATAATTTTTGCGCGATTCTTCTTCCAGCGCAAGCTTTTTGTATGATACCTTACGCTGCCCGCCATCATAAATCGGTACAGTAAGACTAAAGCCCACACTAGCTCCAAAATGCTTATAATAAAGGGCTGTAAGATCGGAGTTATAGCCACCATCGGCAAAGGCTTTTACCTGGGGCTTATAGCTATAGTCTATCAGTTTGCGGGTATTTAGCAGGCGTAAACTGTCAAGCGCATACTGTCTGAAAAATATGCTGTTGGTTTTATCGGCAGTAATAGCTCTTTGCAGCGCCGGTTTTTCTAATTCAGCAACTGTGGTATCTGTAATTCCGGTAAGGTAATTCAACGTGGCAAAATCTGTTTTATACTGCAGCGTAACTTGCGAAAGTTGTAAAGTTGCCTGTTTTAAAGTAACCAGGAAGGTAAGGTAATCGCTTTGGTGGTAAACATTATTACGGGTCAGTTTTTTAAGCAAATCTTCTTCGCTGCTTAGCAGAGTTACCACCTCTTTATTAAATTTTACCTGCTGTAGGCTACCGAACGCAGTGATGTATTGGGCGGCAATAGTGCGGCGCAGATCCTGCTCAGAGAGTTTAATGTTATTGCGTAAGGAATCGCGCTGAAGGCCTATGCCGTTATATTGCGCTTTCAGATAACCGTTACTGATGAAGGATTTATTTACCGATAACAAAGCATCGAGTGTTTGCCCGTTGGTGATGGCCTGCGAATAGCCATAGCCATGAATTACCGGTGCATATAAACCTGCGCTCCCGGCGCTTACCTGTGGTTTTAATCCGGCTTTTATCCTGACGCTGTCCAGTTGTGCCGATAGTATTTGGTTGTTGAGGTCCTTCAACAGCGGACTGTTCTTTACAGCTATCTGTAAATAATCGTCCAGTGTTTTTTGCTGTGCAAAGCAAAAAGAACTCATCATTAAACATAGTAGTGATACGATTAGATGTTTCATAATTCAAGATGCCCATACCGGTTACTCAGATAGGGGTAAGCCCAGCGACCAATAGTTTAAATCTAAGCTTTATAATATTAATCTTTAACAGTTTGGATATAATTCCATTTCTTCAACGTTGCTAAGCTAAATGTCAATTCTGTAATTATTCTGAAACAGTAAAGTTTACTGTAAATTGGTGAGAGTTTTCGCTAAACTGATATTGCAGATCAAAACCATAATTATTACAGATCTGCCGGCAAATGGTAAGGCCCAATCCAATACCTTCAGAAGCGGAAGATTTTTGAAAACGTTTAAAAACACGTTCAATATCAATCCTCCCGTCTTTCCCGGTATTACTGATACGGAGCTGCTGTTGATCAAGCACAACGCTGATGGTGCCACCCGGCAGATTATGCCTGATAGCATTGCTGAGCAGGTTGTTTACCAGAACTTCCATTAATAGCAAACTGGCGCTAACCTCACAATCGGCAAGTTGAGTGATCAGTTTGATATTTAAACTGCCCAGGAGTTCCTCGTATTGATAAAAACTGGTTCTCAACAATTCTTTCAGATTAACAATTTGCTGGTCATGTATTAAACCGTTCTCAATTTTAGTGAGTAACAGCATTGATTTGTTAAGCCGCGTTAAGCGGGCAACCGTATTATAAATATCATTAAGCAGTTTGCTTTGCGGATCAGAAAATTGCCCGGTTTGCACTAAAGTATCTAGCTTGGAGTTGATGACAGAAATGGGCGTCATTAATTCGTGCGCAGCGTTTTCGGTAAAAGCCTTAAGGTTAAGATAATCGTCCTTAGCCTTAGTGGCCATGATGCCTACCGCCTGATCAAGTTCTGTAAATTCATCAATGGTAGAAGGTACAGAAGCCACGGTTTTGTCTTCGGCCAGGTTGAATACTTTGAGTTGGTTGAGTATGGTGTAAAAGGGCTGCCACATGCGCCTTAATATCAGTCGGTTTGATAAAAACAGCGCTATCACCAAAATAAAAATAAGTATAAGGGTAATCAGGAAAACATCTTCGATAAGGTCCTCCGTTTCAACAGTTGATTGTATAACGGTTATTTTATATAGTTGAGGACCCACCATTACCGATGTGATAATAGCACGTGCTGGCTCCAGGTCCAGCTCCTTAGTATCCCGGTAGGAGGTATCAATAAATTTTCTTTTAACCCGGTCGTCAGCAGGTGTAAAAATGATTTCCTGGTGATTGGTCCGGAATACCTGGGGCAGGTGATGATTCAGTTGTACATAATCAAATACCTCACGTTCTTCTACTACCAGGGCCTTATCAACCTGGTGGGTAAGGATGGCATGGATAGTAAAGTAATATGTAACACCTGTAACCAGCATGATGACTACTGTTACACTGATGTTGATCCGGTTATATTTGTCCAGAAGCTTCATGCTTCGGTAAACTTGTATCCCATGCCGTAGGCAGCCTGTATGTAATCCTTACCACCCGCTTCTACCATTTTTTTGCGGATGTTTTTAATATGCGAATAAATAAAATCAAAATTATCGGCAATGTCTATACTGTCGCCCCAAAGATGTTCGGCAATGGCACTTTTGGAAACCACCTTGCCTTTGTTGGCTATAAAGTATAAAAGTAAACTGTACTCCTTCCGGGTAAACTTAACCGGTGTCTGGTTGATCTTAACCTCTTTCGCGGTAAGGTCGATGAAGATCTCATGCAGGGTAAGGATATTGTTGCCATTAAAGGCTTTACGGCGAACAATAGCCGCCACCCGGGCCCTCAATTCAGAAAGGTGAAATGGTTTGGTCAGGTAATCATCAGCACCCAGATCAAGTCCGGTGAGGCGATCGTCCAAAGAGTTTTTAGCCGAAATGATTAAAACACCGTCAGCTTGCTGTCCCGCTTTTAGGTGTTTTAAAATATCCAGACCATTGCCATTAGGCAAAGTAATATCCAGCACAATACAGTCATAACGATAAAGGTTAACCTTAGACATAGCCGAGGAAAAATCGTATGCCGTTTCGCAGATATTCCCCTCCTCGGTAAAGTATGCTTCAATACTTTCCCTCAATCCCGCTTCATCTTCTATGATTAATAATTTCAAGCTTTTTTCTTTAAAATTAGGACTTAATTTAATAGAAACTTTGTAAAATAAACAGGACAAACCAATTAAGTCCCCCCGTAGCCCCCTAAAAGAGAAGCCTGTGATTCGCCTGTTTATCTTTTTTGATGTTTTATTTCAGCTTATAAACCAGTACTTTAAAGGTGTTTGGTAATGCAGTCCGTGTGCCTTTTACAAATTCAGCCACGCTTAAATAAATTTTGTGCGTTTTGGTATCAAGAGCCATAGTTTTGGCGCGATAGGCGGTTTGTAATGTCTGGATCACTTTATACTCATCGGCCGATTGTTGTTTGATAATAGTGGTTACGCCATCACCGCATGAGCAGAAGATCAGCTTGGTTTCAGGATCATACGCTACAGCATCAACACCAGCGCCTATAGGTAAAGTGGTTATTACTTTGCCGGTGTTGATATTCACTACGCTTACCCCTTTATTTTCACGGCAAACGGTAAATACACGCTGGTTAGCGGCATCCAAAGCCAAACCTGTAGGGCCGCCGCATGGCGCAAGTGGATAGTTCTTGATTACTTTCAGCGTTTTGCTGTCTATAATGTTCAAGCTGCTTTTGTCTTCCAGGTTATTATATATTTTACCTTTACCATCGGCTACGGCAAACTCAGGCGCGCCGCCAAGTGCAACTGTGCCTACTTGTTTCAAGGTATTGGGATCAATTACTGAAGCATTATTACTTTCGCCATTAAAGCAGAAAACACGATCGGCATAAGAGTCGTACATAATGGCATCCGGGCCGTTAGCGTCTGTTAAAGGTATGGTGGCAATAACCTTTAAAGTTTTCAGGTCAAACGCCACTACGGCAGTAGCTTTACCATCGCTGATAAAACCGCGGTTGGCTTTATTATCAATAGCGATACCATGTATACCTTTCAGATCGCCGATCAGGCCTGCAGGTTTTTCTGTTTTCAGGTCGATCACGTTTACAGCTGTACCGTGCGATACATATAAACGGTTGTTTACCTTGTCGATAGACAGGTAATCATAGCCTCCATCGCCAGGCAGGGTAATTGTTTTATCCAACTCATAGGTTTGTGCATGCAATAATTGCGGTAGCAGGCCCAGGGATACGATCAGGGCTAAGCCCGATACAAATTTTTTCATGGTCATTTGTTTTGTTGATTTGGAGTTGAAGTTCCACTTTGATTCTGTAGAAAACTTGTAAAAATCCAGGCATGTTCAGTGCACTGTTCAAAAAACTTTTTAAACCTTTTTATTTTAAATCCCCTCTCTGCCAGCCTCGTGTTAAACTTGAAGTTTTGTATGTCGGCTCACCCTATTTAAGGATATACCACAAGGAAATAATGGCCGACATATGTTTAAAACAAACCCGCAAATGTTTAAGCGCCATCGTGATCTGGTTTTCGACTGTACGCTTAGAGATACCCAATCGACCGGCTATTTCCTGGTTCGAGAGGTGATTAATACGGCTCATGTAGAATATCTCCTGGCAACGTTTAGGCAACTGTTCCAGATAGCGTCTTAATTCATGTTGCAGTTCCTGATCTTTAATGCGGTTTTCACCGTTGTTATGATCCAGTAGTTCGCTTATACCGGCATCAGAAATGGTTAAAACAACCGGTGATTTTGCGGCCCGCATCCGGTTATAAACCTGGTAACGGATGGCTGTTAATAAAAAGTTGGGGAATGATTCAATCTCGAGTTCGTGCCTCCTGCTCCAGATATTCAAAAACACATCGTGTACCGCTTCTTCGCTGGTTTCGCGATCTTTTAGATAACGTAAAGCTGTTTTATACAATCGCAGCCAGTAGCGATCAAAAAGCATGGCAAAAGCCTGTTCGTCATCAGCACGGATGGCAAGCCACAGTTCAGCGTCATTAATCGGGGGATTGTACATACAACTGGTTGGATAAAATTAGGAAAAGCCAGCCAAATAAATCCACAATTAACAGCTTACAGAAAAAAAAATTAAAAATTGATGTGTGTGTCTATATAAAATTTACACTAACAAAGTATAAACCTGCAATTGCAACCTAATGATAACCAAAGAAGAATTCCTTGCTTTGTACGAAAAGTACATGAGCGGACAATGCACAGCTGATGAAAAAAGGCTGCTGGATGCATACCGCGATGAAATGACATTGGCCGAAGACGCTTGGGAGGATGATGTGGTTAAGGAAGACGATGTAAGGGCCCGCATATGGCAGCGATTAAGCAATAGTCGTAAAGTGGTTCAGCTGCCGAAGCGTAAGATGGCCAGGTATCGTTGGTTGCAGGTTGCCGCAGTTCTTGCGGCTGTGTTGTTTGCGGGTATATTTTTTATACAGCGTAAAAAAAATCACGAAACTGATACTGTAAAACTGACAAATAAAGTGGCGCCTATATTGCCAGGCGGCAACAAAGCTTATTTAACCCTAGCCAATGGCTCGCGCATTGTGCTTGATGACGCCCAAAACGGCAAACTGGCAACCAGACCCGGTGTTACCATAAGTAAAACCGGGAATGGCATGCTGGTATACCATTTTACTAATTCCAAAAACAATAATACCGCTGCCGTAATGCCGGAGTTTAATACCATTACCACGCCAAGGGGCGGGCAGTACCAGGTAGTATTGGAGGATGGTACGCGGGTTTGGCTCAACGCGGCTTCATCCATTAAATTTCCGCAGGCCTTTACTGGTACGACCCGCGAGGTTGAACTAAGTGGTGAAGCATACTTTGAAGTAGCTAAAAACAAAGCCAAGCCTTTTATTGTACAAGCCAATGGCACAAAAGTGCAGGTGTTTGGTACTCATTTTAACATAAATGCTTATGCTGATAACAATAGTATAACCACCACATTATTGGAAGGATCTGTGCGGATGAGCAGCGGTAGTTCGGCTGTAATGCTGCTGCCCGGTCAGCAAGGCGATGCTGTTATAAACGGTTCAGCTATTAAAGTTAGCCCGGCCGATATACAGCAAACCATGGCCTGGAAAAATGGCCTTTTTATATTTCACGATCTGAATATCACCGAGGTGATGAAACAAGTGGGCCGCTGGTATGATGTGGATGTGGAGTACAGTGACGACGACGCGAAAAAGAATGAATTTGGCGGTACTATATCCAAATACAAAAATATAAATGAACTGCTGGATGTGATGGTGCTTACGCGCTCCATTCATTACAAAATTGAGGGAAGGAGGGTAATCATTATGAAGTAAATTTTCCTTACCCATAATGTTTTACCTGTTTATAACCAGAGGCGTTCGCAGCGCCCCTGGTATAAAGCTTTGAATAGCTGTCAGGTAGCAATTAATGATCATATTTCTCATAACCAATTATTTAACCTAACATTCAAATGTATAAAAAATCTGCTGCAATAAGATGCAGGGAATGGCCCTGCCTTAAATCTAAATTATTTCTGATTATGAAATTGTCGTTTTTTTTGTGCCTGGTTTCTATACTGCAAGTGAGCGCTGCAACGTCATTTGCACAAAAGATCAGCCTTGATAAAAATAACGCTTCTCTTGCCGAAACCCTGCAGGAAATTCACCTGCAAAGCGGGTTCAGCGTGTTTTATAATGCCAAGCTGCTCAAAAAAGCGGTGCCTGTAAATGTGCACCTGCAAAATGCCGACTTGAGCGACGTGTTAAAGCAATGCTTCCAGGATCAGCCATTTAGTTACGTGGTGAATAACAATACTATTGTGGTTACCCCAAAACCAGTAGCTGCAAAACCAGTGCAGGTTATTACTGTAACCGGTCAGGTTAAGGACGAAAAAGGTTTGCCCTTACCTGGTGTTACCATAAAAATAAAAGGGGCAAATACGGGAGCGCAAACCGGATTGGATGGTAATTATAAGATCGAGGTAAATGATAATAATGCTGTTCTGGTATTCAGTTTTGTTGGTTTTATTTCGCAGGAGATAGGGGTGGGTAACCAAACCCGTATCGATGTGGTATTAAGGGAGCAAACATCAGCCCTTAATGAAATTGTGGTGGTAGGTTATGGTACGCAGAAAAAGGTAAACCTTACAGGGGCTGTGTCAACAGTAAGCGGTACTGACCTTAACAAACGCCCGGTGGTAAATCCTGCATCCATGCTGGAAGGCCTGGCACCCGGTGTAGCGGTAAATACCAGCTCCGGTGAACCAGGTAATGAAAGCGTATCTATCCGTATCCGCGGTAACGGTACTTTTAGCGGTGCAGGTTCAGATCCGTTGATATTGATCGATGGTGTTCCCGGAAATTTCAGTGATCTTAATCCAACCGACATAGACAACGTTTCTGTACTGAAAGATGCGGCTTCTGCATCTATATATGGTTCAAGAGCGGCTAATGGAGTGGTATTGATAACCACCAAGCAAGGTAAAGCCGGGCAAATGTCGGTTACCTATGATGGTAATGTTGGATTTGCCAGTCCTACCAAAATGTTTAAACTGGTAACCAATTCTGCCCAATATATGGAACTGTTTAACCAGGCCCGTATCAACAGTGGCACCACTGACCCTAACTCGCTTTATCCGCAGGATCAGATCGATTTGTATCGTAACAGTACCGACAGGCTGCATTACCCTAATACGGATTGGCTGAGCCTGATATTCAGAACCGCTCCTACACAAAATCATAATTTAACTTTTAATGGAGGTAATGATAAAACCACCTATAATGTATCCTTAGGTTATGTTGACCAGAACGGTATTGAAAGAGGTTTTGATTATAAGCGATACAGCGCCCGTATCAATTTAACCTCCAAGATTAATGATCACATTAAATTCGGCACCAATGTATTATTAAAATCGGGTACAAGAGATGCCGTGGCGGGTAGTCCTTCATCACCTAGCCAGGGAGACGGTTCATCCATGGACCTTTTTCTTTCGGCCATGTCGCAGGCGCCTACTTATGGTCCTTACCTGACTGATGGCAGCGGGCATTATACCTACAAAGCTTATGACTTTGAATATAACAATAAGAACCCGATAGCCGAATTGGATCAAAACTTTACCAGGGTTACTACTGACTACGCTGTAAATGCACAAGGATGGTTTGAGGTTCAGTTCAATAAGGATTTCTCCTGGTATACCAAAGGTGCGGTGAACTTTAACATGGATAAATACAAGGATTTTAAAGCTACCCTGGATGAATACAACTTCAAGACCAATCAGCTGGAAACCACGCTGGATCTGGGCAAAGGCTTAACCGATCAGGACGAACAAACCGTTTATACCAACTTATATAGTTACTTAAATTACGCACATAACTTTCATGGGCATAATATTAAGGCGCAATTTGGCTATAGCATTGAGCAAAGTAAATATCAATATTTACAAGGCTACCGGAAAAACTTTCCTGATCTGGATTTGCAGGAGTTGAACGCCGGAGGTTCTGATATACAAAATGCTTATGGTACGTCTAATCAATGGGCTTTAATGTCATACTTCGGTCGTGTGGATTATGATTACAAAGGCCGGTATCTGTTAGAAGGAAACATCCGTGATGACGGAAGCTCCAAATTTTCGGGTAAGAACAAGTGGGGTATATTTCCATCGTTTTCAGGAGGTTGGCGGGCCACAGAAGAGCCTTTTGTAAAAGCGATGAACTTGACGTGGTTGGATAACTTTAAGCTCCGCGGATCGTGGGGGCAATTAGGCAACCAAAATGTAGGTAACTATCCTTATCAGGCCTTGCTAAACCTTACCGGGAATTACTCTTTTGATAATTCTACCCTTACAACTGGTGTAGCGCAGCAAAACCTCAACAACCCTGCTATTAAATGGGAAACTACCACCATGACCGACATTGGGTTAGACGTTACTATTTTTAAAAACTTTAATTTAACAGCCGATTGGTATAATAAAACCACATCTGATATTTTACGGCAGGCTCAGGTTACCGCCGTAGTGGGTTTGGGTGCTCCTACCATTAATGACGGGGTTGTAAATAACAGGGGCGTTGAATTGGGCCTTTCATATAATAACATTATACGTGATGGAGCTTTAAGCGGCTTTGCTTACACTTTGGGCGCCAACGTTGACCATAACCGGAATAAGCTGGTGAAATTTGGCCAGCCGGAAATTGGTGGTTATACCATTAATGAAAACGGCCAACCCTGGAACTCTTTTTATATGTTGCAGGTAGTCGGCATATTTCAGTCGGCTGCTGAGGTAGCTAATTCACCCAAACAGTTTTCTGATTCGACCCTGCCGGGCGATCTGAAATATAAAGATGTTAATGGCGATGGTAAAATTGATCAGAATGACCGTACGCTTGTTAGCGGCGTTTATCCTAAACTAAATTATTCATTTAATCTTGGAGCAAGTTTCAAAGGCTTTGATCTGTCGGCTATGATGCAGGGCGTTTACGGGGTTAAATCATATGTGTCTGGCTGGGGAACTATTCCGTTTGTACAGGGAGCTTCGCCAACTACAGATTGGTTAAATGCATGGACTCCGGAACATCCGTCAACCACTATGCCGCGCATCTACTTCGGGCAGAGCGCACCTGATAAGATTAGCCGTCCATCTACTTTCTTCCTGCAGGATGCATCATATTTAAGGCTTAAAAACCTGGTATTGGGATATACGTTTCCTGCACAGATGACTAAAAAAGTGGGTATTAACAGACTGCGGATTTACTTTGCCGGCGATAATTTATTAACCATAACCAAGTTCAAAGGTCTTGATCCGGAACGTTATGGCAGCGGCGATCTGGTGCAGTATCCGCAAAATAAAATATACTCTTTTGGTGTAAATGTTTCTTTTTAATTAGCCCTACATGAAAAATCGAATTATAATAACCATCATACTCATTACACCGCTTTTTTTAGGCGCGTGTAAGAAAGCACTTGATCTGAATCCATCGGATCAGATTGCTACTTCAACCTTTTATAAATCAAAAGCCGATTTTGATGAGGCTCTTGCTGCTGTATATGCCTCTTTACAGCCAGAAGAATTTGCTGTAGGCATAGGTTTCAGGGATTGCTTTACCGATAACGGATACAACCAGTTTAACTCCGGTAGTTCTAAAGATTTTGTACAGGGTAACTTTAACCCCACTACCGGGGGATACGAAACCGCCATATATAATGACAGCTATACCGGTATCGCCCGTATAAACCTGTTCCTGCAAAACCTGGGTAATTACAAAGGAGGTGATATTTCTGATGCACAAAGAAAAGTGTACGAAGGTGAAGTAAGGTTTATCCGGGCCTATTTCTACTTTCAGCTATACAGCATTTATGGCGACGTGCCAATGGTGCTGCAACCGCTTGATCTGAGCAACCAAAAACAACCAAAAGTACCGGCTGCTCAGGTTCTGACCCAGATCACTGCCGACCTGGACTACAGTATTGCCAATTTAAATACTGCCGCTTATTACGCCAATGGGGGCCATGCGGCGGCATCTTCGGCAAAAGCTTTAAAAGCCAGGGTATTGTTATTTGCCGCTTTTGGCAGCACCGGCACACCAGACCCAACTATACTTACGCAGGTAAGGGATTTGTGTCTGGATCTGATGGGGCAATATAAGCTGAGCGCTAATTTTGAGGATATATTCCGCGATGCCACGCAGAAAAATAATACCGAGATCATCTTCTCCGTTAATTTCCTGGCACCCAACAATACCGCCCCTTGGGATTTGTACTATGGCGATTATGATGCCTGTGCTCCGCTGCAAAACATGGTAGATGCTTTTGAATGTACCGATGGCCTGCCATACGGGCAATCGCCGCTTACAGATACCACCAAAAAGGGAGTTTTCCATAACCGCGATCCCAGGATGGCCAAAACCATATATGCCGATTCCGTTTATTTTGGTCCGGGCAAAGTGTATCACCCATCAAACTTAAGGCCTACGGGTTATGGTACCATCAAGTTCCTGGAGCCTAACAATATTCCTTATGGTTTTTCAACCCTGAGCCAGCAGGATGCCGTTATATTGCGCCTCGGCGAAGTGATGCTGATGTATGCCGAAGCTCAAAATGAAATTGTTGGTCCCGACGCTACCGTTTATAAGGCGATGGCCGATTTGCGTGCCCGTGTAAGTATGCCGCCATATCCGGCAGGTTACACCAAAGACCAGATGCGCGAAAGGATAAGACATGAACGCCGTATTGAGCTTGCTTTTGAAGGCTTGCGTCATTATGATCTGTTAAGATGGCACATTGCCGGTCCGGTGCTGAACGCGGTAAAAACCAGCCTCATCAATTATCACTTTGAAGATAAATTTTATCACTGGCCATTACCTCAAACAGAAATTGATAAGAGCGGAGGGGTATTGATCCAAAACCCGGATTATAAATAATAAACTTAACTATTAACGATCAAAAACCGGCAGCAAAAATTTGTTGCCGGTTTTTTTTATAAGAAAACGCAAGGGTGAATTTCTCTTTAATTAAACTATTTATCCTTTACTTTTCATATTAAGTAAATAGCTTATCAGAAAATGATAAAATAATCGATTTTTATGGTTTTTATTGGCAAAAATCAAAGTTCAATAACTTAGTTTTGTATCTATACCATGGAAAACCTGTCCAATTTACAACAGCAGCTTGCACAGTATCAACAACGTGAAGCCGAACTCGAAAGGAGTGAGGCCAGGTTACGCATGGCCATTGCTTCTGCCAATTTAGGTACATGGGATTATAAACCATTAACCGGCGAACTTACCTGGTCCGACGAATGTAAATACCTATACGGCTTAGCTCCCGAAGCCGAGATAAACTTTGAACTGTTTACAGAACACATTTACCCGGCCGACAGGGATGCCCTGTCGCAGGCCATGGAGCGGGCCATGGATCCGCTTGGTGATCATATTTATGATATGACGTATCGCATTATTCGGTTTGATAGTCCAGAGGTAAGGTGGTTAAGAGCACAGGGGAAGGTTTACTTTAATAAATTGCAAGAGCCAGAGCGCTTTATAGGCACTATTGTTGACCAGACCGAGGCTAAGCTGGCCGAGGAAAAAAGTGCCAAGCTGGCGGCTATTGTAGAATCATCGGATGATGCTATCATCAGCAAAACGCTGGATGGCATTATCACCAGCTGGAACCCCGCTGCAGAGAAGCTATTGGGTTATACCGAAAAGGATGTTATCGGGAAACATATTACCATGCTTATCCCTGAAGACCGCCTGGAGGAAGAGGATCTTATTTTAGAACGGATCAGGAATAACCGAAAGGTTGAACATTATGTAACATTCCGGGTAACAAAATCTGGTTTAGAGATTCCGGTTTCTATATCCGTTTCTCCCATCCGGGACGTTAATGGCCGGGTGATCGGGGCTGCTAAAATCATTCGTAATAACGCTCATCAAAAAGAAACCGAAGCCAGGCTATTACGCTATGCAGAAAACCTGGAAGTGTTGAACGCGCTCGGGAAAGTTATTTCGGAGCGTATGGACGTGAGTGATATCCTGCAAAAAGTAACTGATGCCACCACCCGGTTGATCGGCGCAGCATTTGGAGCGTTTTTTTATAATAATGAAACTGAGGCAGGGGAATCATATATGTTGTTTGCCCTGTCTGGGGCGCCAAGAGAAGCTTTTGAGCGCTTTGGGATACCCCGGAACACGCCTCTTTTTCACCCTACATTTACAGGCGAAGGCATTGTACGTGCCGACGATATTACCAAGGATCCGAGGTATGGACAGAATAGCCCGTTTTTTGGAATGCCCGAAGGACATTTACAGGTAGTTAGTTATTTGGCAGTGCCGGTAATTTCCAAATCGGGCATGGTAATAGGCGGATTGTTTTATGGACATCCCGAGCCCGCTAAATTTACCAGGGAGCATGAACAGTTGGTATCGGGTGTGGCTACACAGGCAGCCATTGCGCTGGATAACACCAAACTATACGAGGAAATAAGAAAGCTTAATGATAAAAAAGAAGAATTTATAGGTTTGGCTAGCCACGAGTTAAAAACACCGGTTACCAGTTTGAGTGGTTATTTACAGATACTGAACCGCTCTCTTCCGGATACAGACCGTAATAAACCTTTCTTGCAAAAAGCACTGCTGCAGGTTAAAAAACTGTCGGAACTGATATCTGATCTGCTGGATGTTTCTAAAATAGAGACCGGTCAATTGCCTCTTTCTTTCAGTAACTTCAACATCACGCAGATTGTACAGGAAACTATTGAATTGATCCAGTATTCGACCAAAACACACCAGATCGTATTACAACAGCCAGAACAGGAAATCATCATTTCGGCCGACAAACAGCGGATAGAACAGGTTATTGTTAACCTGCTTTCTAACGCCATTAAATACTCTCCAAATGAAAAGCTGGTTAATGTAATCATTTCTATCCTGACAAATAAAGTTAGGGTTACTGTACAGGACTATGGTATGGGGATTCTAAAAGAGCACCAGGAACGGATATTCTCCCGTTTTTATCGTGTAGAGGAACTGGCTTCCCATATATCGGGTTTGGGGATAGGGTTATACATCAGCAAGGAAATTATAGGTCGCCACCATGGCCGGCTATGGCTGGAAAGCGAACCTGGAAAAGGCTCTTCATTCTTCTTTGAAATACCGCTGAATATATAGCTGTAAAAATAAATTTAATTTTTTTTCGAATAATGTCCAATTTCTAAGATCTCATTCATCATTGGAATATAAATCAAATATTCAATAATCATTAGAGATCAAAAAAATGGAAAAACGACTTAATGTACATCAAAAAGGCCAGGCCGCAATGAAAGCTATTTATGGTTTGGCTATTTACCTGGCTAAATCTCCGGTTGAGGAAACACTGTTACATTTAATTGAATTCCGGGTATCACAAATTAACGGATGTGCTTTTTGTTTGGATATGCACTCCAAAGACCTGCGTGCCGAAGGCGAAACCGAACAACGTCTGTATCTGCTGAGTGCCTGGCGCGAAGCTCCTTTTTATACCGATCGGGAACGCGCCGCATTGGCCTGGGCCGAAGCCCTAACCAAAGTGGCCGACGGGCCTGTATCTGATGAGCTTTATCAGCAGGCCAACAAGAATTTTTCGGAACAGGAGCTGATAGACCTCACTATGGCGGTTATCACCATCAACAGTTATAATCGTCTTAATATCGCATTCCCGGCGCAGGTTGGTACCTATCAGCCCGGAGCTTATAAGGTACAGGCATCATAAAATATTTGTTGAAAGAAGGGGTGTCACCCTGAGCCCCGGGTCGAAGGGTAGAGCGCAGAGGCCTGCCCATCATGCTTCGACGGTGCTCAGTATGACACCCTTTTGAGTAAATCCAACTTGCGCTCGTCTGTGACTAGTGCTTAACATCGGTTGGCGATTATATCGCCTCGTCAGCTTTTCATTATTTCCTGGGACGGTTACTGCTAAAAGAATCCCTGAACATTTTCCAGCCTTTAACTGTTTTTTTCCAAAGCACCAGGAATTTTCCATTATCAAAAAGCCGGTGCCGCGCATCAAATGATCGCCACACCCCTTCTTCCGTAACAAATATTCCTCCATCGCCATAAACAGCGGTGGTAATGAATTGGCCGTCACGTAAGCCAAACTGCTCATACGCCATTTTGAAAAACCGGCGCGCGCCGGCTGCACCATGCATTGGCTCCATATTGGGAGGCATGATCACGCAATTATCGGCATACCGGTTAATGAATATAGCAGGATCGTTTTTTACAAAGGCCTGAAAATAAATTTGATTACTTGCTGCTATAGCTCTTTTAGCTTCCGCTAAGTTTAATGATGTTTCGGGCTTTGGACTTTGAATGTTGAAACACATCATGAATATGGCCCATATGGGCATGGCGCTTAAAAAGTGGTTCATCTGTTTTTGAATTAATTTTACTGATCTGTTAAATAAGGTGATTCAAAAATAATAGCCTGCAGAATCCATAAATTGTACAAAACGGAACAGGTATGCCTGTAGTTAAATATTTTAATTCTTAGCGTAATTGCAGCAATTACCTGCGCTTTTTAAACAAGCGGGTTGTTAATTGCCCCCTCGTCTGCCAAAATGTTAATTATTTACGCCTCTTAACATATTTTGAGCTTTT
The DNA here is from genome assembly GCF_011089895.1 of Mucilaginibacter inviolabilis. NCBI lineage: Bacteria > Pseudomonadati > Bacteroidota > Sphingobacteriia > Sphingobacteriales > Sphingobacteriaceae > Mucilaginibacter > Mucilaginibacter inviolabilis. Next base: position 55,407 of record NZ_JAANAT010000005.1, on the reverse strand, counting down.
TATTTACCTTCATAGTTCCATTTATATTAACTGAAGCATGAGGAAAGCACTTTTAACATTAGTACTGTTATTTGTTTTTTTACTAACATATTCCCAAAGTCTTACACCCCGGCAATTGTATCCGGGGTTATTTGAGGCTGTGCAGCTTACCGACATATTTCCGGATAACAAGATATTTGTTGATGCCACACCCAAGCGCGACCCCAAACTAATTATGGCAGATTATGAGGTGCAAAAAAGTAAACCCGGTTTTGACCTGAAGCAATTTGTAAACGATAATTTTTTTATTCCCGGCACGCATAATGATGTTTTTAAAAGCGATGTAACAGCGGGTATACGCAAACATATTGATACCCTTTGGGAGGTGCTTTATCGTAAGCATGACACAGTTTCTAAATACTCATCATTGTTACCATTACCGCATGATTTTATAGTTCCCGGCGGTCGTTTTCGCGAAACTTATTATTGGGACTCTTACTTTACCATGCTGGGTTTGCAGGAGAGCCATAAAACGCAAATTATTGAAAATATGATCGATAATTTTGCCTACATGATTGATAAATACGGTTTTATACCAAACGGTACCCGTACTTATTATTTAACACGGTCGCAACCGCCGTTTTTTTCGCTGATGCTTAATATACTGGCAAAGGATAAAGGCAAAAAGGTGCTGGTAAAATATCAGCCGGAGCTTTTAAAAGAATACGCGTTTTGGATGGAAGGATCCGAAAAATTGAAAATAGGACAGGCTCACCGTATGGTGGTGCGTATGCCTGGCGGCGAGATACTGAACCGTTACTGGGACGATTCCGATCAGCCACGCGAGGAATCCTATAAAAAAGATGTGGATGCCGCTAAAACCACCAAACAGAAACCGGGCGATTTTTATCGTAACATCCGTGCCGCGGCCGAATCTGGCTGGGATTTCAGCACACGATGGTTTGATACCTCGGGCAACCTGGCAAGCATTCAAACCACCAGCATCATCCCGGTCGACCTAAATTGTTTGCTTTATCACCTGGAGCTATCCATTGCCCAATCTTATCAATTAGCCGGAGACGGCAGCCACTACCGGGTTTATTTAGCCAAAGCCCAGCAACGTAAAAAAGCCATCCAGAAATACAGCTGGAGCGAAAGCACGGGCTGGTTTATGGATTATAACTGGCAGCAAAACAAAATCACCCCTCATCATACCCTGGCCGGTGTATTTCCGCTTGAGTTTAAAATTGCCGACGAGCGGCAGGCAAATATAGTGGCTAAAGCCCTGCGGATAAAATTCTTTAAATCGGGCGGTTTGGTAACCACATTTAACCGGTCGGGCCAGCAATGGGATAGTCCCAATGCCTGGGCTCCACTGCAATATATGGCTATAGATGGTTTAAGGAATTATGGTCAGAACGATTTGGCCCGTTCCTTTGCCGAAGCCTGGATACGTACCAATATTCGTGTTTTTGATGCTACCGGAAAGCTGATGGAAAAGTATAATGTATTGGATACAGGATCAAAAGCAGGAGGGGGTGAATATCCGCTGCAGGATGGCTTCGGATGGACTAACGGCGTACTGCTTAATTTGTTAAACCATTACCAGGTTGATCAGTTATAATAATTTTAACACCATTACCCCCTTTTAATGGTGTTGTAAGTAAACTACAGCACCAGTTTTTTTAAGACAAATTTTAAGCTATTGCAGTACACCATATCAGTTAATCGATTTACTATGAGAGTTTATATACTAATTTTATTTCTTGTGCTTTTTGGATATAGGGCCACCTACGCATCTTCAAAAACAGATAGTCTGCTGGCTGTGCTAAAACGGGAACTTACAAGGAAAAAAATTTACGACGATAAAAAAGAAGCCGACATACAAAAACTCAAAACAGTATTATCAACTACACCGTTAACCGATCAAAACAGCAGGTACAAACTGTGCAGCAATATATACGAAGAGTATAAAGTTTATCAATTCGATTCGGCCTTTGTTTATATCCATAAAATGCAGGATATAAGCGATGCGCTAAAGGACGCATCAAAGCAAAATGATTGCAAAATTAAGCTGGGTTTCATCTTGCTTTCGGCAGGCATGTTCAAGGAGGCTTTTGATTGCTTTAATGGCATCAATACGCAATTATTAAGTAACGATGGTAAAATTGAATATTACTCATTAAAAGCCCGGGCCCATTCAGACCTGGCAGATTATGACGATAATGCCTTTTACAGCCAGTATAATAACTCCTTATCCATTAAATACCTCGACTCTACCATTGCCCTTTGCAAACCAAACACCTACGAGTGGTTAAGGCATCAGGGCGATAAACAGGTAAGGTTGGGCGATATTAAAAAGCCATCGGAGTATTATATGCATTTATTTTATCAGTACCCGTTAACCACCCATCAACGGGCTATGATAGCTACGGGGCTTTCACAGTTTTACCGTGATCCTTCGCAAACACAGGAGCGTACCAACTTATTGATCATTGGGGCTATTAACGATATCCGCTCATCAACCAAAGAAACCCTGGCCAGTTTTGAGTTAGGCAATTTGTTGTACCGCACCGGGAATATTATAGATGGTTATACGTTTGTTGACCAGGCAATGAACGATGCGGAATACTACGGCGCCCGGCTCCGGAAAATAAAGATAGGGGCGGTATTACCCGTAGTAGCTGCTCAAAAATTGGTTATAATGGAAAAGGAAAAGAATAAATTCCTGGTATACCTTTTATCCATTACTGCGGTTTCTCTTTTAGTGCTCATGGTGGCATTTATTATATTTAACCAGCTCAAGCGCTTAAAAGCAAAAGAAAAGATCATCGAAGAAAAAAATCAGCAGTTGGAAAGCATCAACGATAAGCTGATAGAGGATACACACATTAAGGAAGAGTATATCGGCTATTTTTTTAATGTGATATCGGGCTATATCCTCAAGCTCGAGAAATTAAAAAGAAATATTGACAGAAAGCTGTTGGCCAGAAAATATGACGATATACAGCTGGCGGTTAATGAAATAAATATTAAAAAGGAACGCGAATTATTATTCTATACTTTCGATCATATCTTCCTGAAGATATTCCCCAATTTTATTACTGTTTTTAACTCTTTGTTTAAACAGGAAGACCAGATATGGCCTCGTGACCATGAAGTGCTGAATACCGATCTCCGGATATTTGCGCTGATACGCATGGGCATAAGCGATAATGAAACTATTGCTAATATTTTGGAATATTCTGTAAATACGATATACGTGTATAAAATGCGTATCAAGGCAAAATCCATACTTCCCGGCGAACAGTTCGATCAAAAAATAATGGCTATTAAAGCAATTGAGGTATTAAACAAAATGTAACCCATAAATAGCCGATTTAAGTATAATATGAGTATAAAATGAACTTAAAAATGCTTAAATTTTATTTATACTTTTTGAAGGTTATGCTTTTTTAAGTATCTTATTATCAATTTTTTACATTTTAAAAAAGCTATATATTTTTATATTTTAACAAAAAAAATAGGTAATACCCCCATCTGCATATTACTTTGTATGAGGTGATCTTATATCCTGTAAAATAATTTAAATATTATCAGGATGAATGATCCTTTCCTGATAATAAAATATAAACCCATAATAAATTAAATTTTCATGTGTGCAGCTTTTAAACTGCCAGCGTAGCAAGGGATATTGATCTTTTGTAATAAACCGGATGAAGTGCTTTTGCCTGTTTTTGGCATTTGGCTTTGACGTAATTTTTGATTTAAAACTAACCTGAATATGAATATAAAACTTACTAAAACCTCTAATTCCCCGTAATGCTGAAACTGTAACTGATGTAATAAATTAATTGTCAGTTACTTGATATTTATTAGTACAAAATAACATTTACGGTTATTTTATTTGATAAATTAATAGTTTACATTTATAACAAACCAATTAAACACTAAATCTAAATTTATGCAGCTAAAAAATTTACTTAAAGTAAGCTGTCTTGCCATTTTTTGCTTCTTTGCTGTGCCTGCACTGGCACAAAACAAAGTAATAACCGGCAAGGTTACAGACTCTCACGATGGTTCGCCAATGCCTGGTGTATCTATCGTAGCCAAAGGCTCAACCATTGGTACCAATACAGGGCCCAACGGCGATTTTAAACTCTCCTTACCCGCTTCAAATAATACACTGGTGGTGTCATTTATTGGTTATGCCAAGCAGGAAGTTGATATAACCGGCAAAACAACGGTAGATATTGCACTTGTGGGCAGTGCAACTGCCTTGAGCGAAGTGCAGATAGTGAGTGTGGGTTACGGTTCTCAACGCAAAAAAGATTTGACGGGTGCCGTATCAAACATTAGCGCTAAAGACTTTAACCAGGGAGCCGTTATTAACCCGCTTCAACAGATCCAGGGTAAAGTTTCGGGTGTGGTTATTACCGAAGGTAGTGGCGACCCGAACCAGAACATCAGTATCCGCCTGCGTGGTCAAACTTCCATTTCGGGAGATCAGTCGCCCTTATTTGTGGTGGATGGTGTACAACTGAATGATCCAAGTCAGTTTCAAAATATCGCGCCGGGTGATATCGAATCTTATGACGTATTGAAAGATGCATCAGCAACCGCTATTTATGGTTCAAGAGGTGCTAATGGTGTTATCATTGTAAATACCAAAAAAGGGAAAGCCGGCCGTGCAGAAGTAACCTACAATGGTTATGTAAGTATGGCCAAACAGGCCAATTACTATGACCTGCTAAACACTGCCGAATATCTGGCTACGCCACAGGCCAAAGCCAACCCGCAAACCCAACAGGGCGAAAGGGATGATGTTAATACTGATTGGCAAAGAGCCATGAACCGTACGGCAGCTATTCAGAGTCATAACCTGGCTATCTCTGGTGGTAGCGGCAGCTTTAATTACCGTGCATCGTTAAACTACCAAAATCAGCCGGGTATTATCATTAACAGCGGTAAACAACAATTAGGTTTAAGGTTTAATGCCGAACAAAAAGCGTTAGACAATAAACTGGATATAGTAATGGGTATATCAAACGTGAATACCAACAGGAGCCTAACCAACCTGGCTAACCTGGGCTATGTATTTAATGCGTTACCTACTATCCCGATTAGACTGGCCGATGGTTCATTTAATGATTTTGGCGCCGGCTATAATGCTTACAACCCGGTGTTATACCAAACGGAAATCTATAACAGGCATAATGAGTACCTGACCAATATCAATGGTACTGTTAATTACAATCTTTTACCAGAGCTTAAGATCGGGGTTACCGGTTCAACTGTTCGTAACAATGTGCAAACGCACTATTTTCAGCCGGCATTTAAGGCGCAAAACAGTGTGAGCAATGCCAATGATTATAATTACAATACCAACTCCTACAGCGGCGACATACACGCAAGCTATGATAAAAGCTTTGGCAAACACAACATTTCAGTTGTAGCCGTAGCAGAAAAAGATGTGTTTTATTATGATTATTTCTTCGCAGCAGCACAAAACCTGCTGGTTGAACAAGGTTTGGATAATAACTTAGGTACCGGTATTTCCCCGGTTTCTGTGCCTATCGGTTCATATAAAGAAGAGTATCAGTTAAGCTCATTACTGGCCCGTGTAAATTACAACTACGATAGCCGCTTTTACGCAACAGTATCCGTACGTAATGACCGCTCAAGTAAATTTGGTGCTAATTTTCAATCAGCCTATTTCCCGGCAGTTGCCTTGTCATATCGCCTTAAACGCGATTTATTTAAAAGCGTGGATTGGGTAGATGATTTTAAATTGAGAGCTGGATTTGGTGAAACCGGTAACCAGACCCCAATTGGCGACTACAGCAGCCTGGCACTGGTAGCACCAGGTAACAGATATTATGATGGCGCAACCGGTAACTATCCGGCAAGTTACGCACCTAACCAAAATGCTAACCCATACTTAAAATGGGAAACAAGGGTAGGCCGAAACATTGGTGTTGATTTCTCTTTATTTAACAACCGTTTAACAGGCGATATCAACTATTACAACGATAAAACAAAAAACCTGCTCTTTAACAGTACCGTGGCAACACCTCCAAATTTGGTTAACACCACTTTTGCCAACGTAGGTACAATGACTAATAAAGGTTTGGAAATTGCCCTTACCGGTCAGATATTAAAAGGCGATGGTCTTAACTGGACCGCGTCTGGAAATATCAACTTTGTTAAAACCAGAATAGCCAATCTTTCCGGAACTTTGGCCGACGGACAAAAAGTGAATACCAGCTTTCTGGATGTAGGCTTTGCACAGGGACAGGGCTTAAGCTCAACAGCTATTACGCGTTTTGTGCCAGGATACGCTCCTTATGTATTTTATTTGCCGCATTACACAGGTATCAATGCACAGGGTGTAGAGCAGTTTGATGGTAAAACAGTTAGTGAATACACTGGCAATATTCCGCCAAGTCATTATGTTGATCCAAGTGCCAAGTTTAATTATGGTATTACCAACAACTTTAATTATAAAAACTGGAGCCTTGGTTTCTTCTTCCGTGGTGTTTATGGTAATAAAGTATTTAACAACACTTTGTTAGATTATGAAACGGTTACCCGTTTACCATCTACAAACACTACCCGTGCTGCTTTAACCAACGGAGTAACCAGCGCGCCAACAGCATCTGACAGATGGCTGGAAGGTGCATCTTTCCTGAGATTGGATAATGCGTCATTAGGATATACATTTAACCATATTAAAGGGCTTAACTCTTTAAGGCTTTATGTAGCTGCCAATAACGTTTTTGTAATTACCAAATACAGAGGTCTGGATCCGGAAGTTGACGTTGCTCCGAATAACAACCCTAATCAAAATTATATTGATGCCGATTATGGTGGTTATGCTTATTATCCAAAAGCAAGAACATTCACATTTGGCGCAAGTGTTTCATTAAAATAGTGGCTGTTATAATTAAATTAAAAGAGATGAAAAAAAGAAATATATTATGCCTGCTCGCATCTGTAGTGGCGGGAAGCATACTTACCCAATCCTGCAAAAAGCTTGATCAGAACACTTATAGTGTGGTGCCGATAGAAAACTTTTACAAAACCCCGGCACAAATAGCTGCGGGTTTAGCACCGGCTTATGCGGCTTTGACCCCTTTGCAAACTGAAAATGTTTTTCAGCTGAATGAGGCCTCAACCGACGAAATGATCATCCCCACCCGTGGTAACGACTGGTATGATGGTGGTGTGCATACACAGTTATGGCAACATACCGTGGATGCCAACAACTCTAACGATAACGGCGGCTGGCAGGATCTGAGCAATGGTATAACCAAGTGTAATTTTGTGATAAACATTATCAATGGTTTATCAGATAAGCCTGCAAATGCGCCTGCGCTTATTGCGGAGATCAGCGTTTTAAGAGATTACTATTTATTTTTAATGATGGACCTTTATGGTAACATACCTGTAGTTACATCATATAGCACAAGCGCAAGTTTGGCCCCTGTAAAAAGAGCAGATGTTTATGCCTACTTGGAGTCGGATCTTTTGAAAAACGTTCCGTTGTTATCTACAGATAATGCTACAAGCAACCCGGCAGTGTATGGACACTTTAATCAATGGGCCGGTGACATGTTATTAGCCAAGCTTTATTTAAATGCACAGGTATATACAGGTACACCGCAATGGGCAAATGCAGCCAAATATGCTCAAATGGTTATCGACTCTAAAAAATATAGCTTACAGCCCAACTTTTTAGATAATTTCACCTACAGTAACCGCGGCTCAGTCGAAAATATATTCTGTATACCCTTCAACTATCCGTTAATTAAAGGCAACGTAATTCAGATGTATACGCTGAACTACAACAATAACCTGACCTTTAATTTAACCAATCAGCCTTATAACGGATTTTGCGCACCAACCGTATTCTATCGTTCATTTACAGCAGCCGATGTTCGTAAAAAAATGTGGCTTACCGGGCAGCAATTTACTGCAGCTGGAGCGCCTATTGTTGGTACTGTGTTGAGTATTTATGTTAATGAATTAAGTAACCCTGCTGATAGCTTTAAATATGCGGGCGCCCGTAGCGTGAAGTATCAGCCACAACCTGGCACCGGTAGTGATGGTACCAGTAATGACGGAGTTAGGTTCCGCCTGGCCGATGCCTATATGATGGTGGCCGAAGCTCAATTGCGTATGGGCGATATGGCTAATGCTTTAATCAATGTAAATTTAATAAGAGCAAGAGCCGGAGTTCCTAATTTTACCAGTTTATCCAATGACGATCTGCTGGCCGAACGTGGCCGTGAGTTTGCCTGGGAAGGCTGGCGCAGGAATGACCTGATCAGATTTGAAGTGGCAACCGGCACCAAATATTATACCGGTCCGCGCTCACCAAGCAAGGCGCAGGATGCTGCCGATAATCATACGTTTTTGTTCCCGATACCTCAACCTCAAATTAATACTAACCCATTGCTAAAACAAAACCCGGGGTATTAATTAATACATTTGATTTATGCTAATACAACAATGGAACAGCTCAAAACTGTTCCATTGTTTTTATAAAAAAACGCTGAATAAGATTGCAGGTCAATCCAAATAATATTGTAATTTCAGTGTGGTTCCTAAAACATGAAAATAACATTTACTGTAATCGTTCTACTCATTATTGCGGTCTTTATACCCTTTCACCAACAAGCCAGTGTGAGTATTAAGACTAGTTATTTTGAGGTATGTCAGCAGTTGATATCGGCCAATAATTGGAAACGCTGGCAACCAGATATCCGGAATGAGTTGGCTAATGCTAGGCAAATCAAATTAACTGCCGATGGTCGTACTTTTTTGATTAGTATCCCCGGACAATCTTTTGAAGTGGAAAATTTGAGCGCTAATAGTTTTAAGATTACAAAAACACGAAATCATATAGCGCATCAGTATAATTATACCGTAATGCCGGATGGGGCAGATAATAACACCACCATAGTTGTTGATGTTAAAAATAATGTGGGTAAATGGCTGCTTTCTAAATTTGATTCTGCCGGAAACATACTTGATGATCTTAATGCATTAAAAAAATTTATGGGCGATGCCAAGTTGTACTACGGATTTAACATTAATGAAAAAAACGTAGATGAAAGTTATTTAGCGATAAAAAAGGAAACGATACTTACTCAGAACAAATATGCCGCAATAGCCCGGGCGGCAAAAGATGTACATGATTTTATTGTTCAGAATAATCTGCAGGCTCAACAACCCTTAACTGGTGCTTACTATCCCCAAAAAACAGATTCGTTACAAATACTGATCGGGATACCTGTAAATAAACAGGTAAACTCAACGGGCGGCATTACTTTTATGCATATGCCAGGTGGGAAATGGCTTATAGGTGATTATAAAGGTAAATACAGCAACAGACAGCAGTTGTACAACGCTATGGAAAAATACATGCAGGATCATGCTTTATTAAAACAAATAGCACCAGTTGAAAGATATTTAGATAATAAACCTCCTGCGAATGATGATGATGTTATAAGCATGCAGGTTAATTACCCGGTGCTTTAATACAGTTAAAATAGGGAGGTACGGATGGCTTTATTAACAAAAGACAATAGATTGAAGTTTAACCCCTTCAATACTTGGCTTGTATGATACTCCGGTTTTTAAATAGGATAATTGATATGAACAGAATATATATATTGTTGATCGGCTTTTGTTGTTTAGATGCAACCATATTAAAGGCTCAGGATGCCTGGAAAATAAAAGCGGATAAGATAGACCCAGCCAATTATTATGGCATTACCGTGGCCAATGGCATGATCGGCATTGTGTCGTCGCCCGAGCCGTTTAAGGTGAAAAATGTAGTGCTTGCAGGGGCGTATGATTTGTATGGGCGCGGCCGGGTAAGCAATTTCCTGAACAGTTTTAACCTGTTAAACAGCTATCTTGAAATAAATGGCAAACGTGTAGAAACTAAAAACATCAGTAACTTTAAGCAGGAGTTGGATATGCAGCATGCAGCCTTCACCACCACATTTGATTATGGCGATATTGCTTCTGTTAAATACACTTACTACTCGTTAAGGCAGCTACCTTTTACGGTGCTGATGGATATCAGTATCACGGCTAAAAAAGCCATCAATGTTACGGCTGCCAGTGTAATGGAAGCACCCGATGCATTAAAGGAAGTGCAGAACTATTATAACGAGATTGACAGGCCGCACGTAACCATCAGTCTGCTGACGTCAACCGCTAAAAGTCCTACGGGTAAATTGCAGCTTTGCGCCTCTAACACTTTTTTGTTTAACGAGCAACATGGTCAGGAACCGCGTGTGATCCATGAGATGTGGGATAACAACATGCACCTGATGAAGTTTAGCAAAAGCATCACCGCTGGGCAAACCTATCAGTATGCTTTGGCTGGTTCGTCCATTACCTCGGCACACGACGCCGACCCGCTAAACCAGGCCGAGCGCCTCACCATGTTTGCCAAGCTCGAAGGTCGTGAGCGGTTAGTAAAATACCATGAACAGGCCTGGGACGAACTTTGGAAAAGCGACATTAAAATTGATGGTGACGCGCAGGCCCAGCAGGATGTACATAGCATGCTGTATCATCTATACTCGTTTTCGCGCGCGGGTACAGCCTACTCGCCATCGCCTATGGGCTTGTCGGGTTTAGGCTATAATGGTCACGTTTTTTGGGATGCCGATTTGTGGATGTACCCCGCTTTGCTGGTGATGCACCCCGATATCGCTAAATCACTGGTTGAATACCGTTTTCAGCGATTGGCTGCCGCAAAACAGAATGCCTTTTCGCATGGCTATAAAGGCGCCATGTTCCCTTGGGAGAGCGCCGACAGCGGAGTGGAAGAAACCCCGGTTTGGGCCTTGAGCGGTCCGTTTGAACATCATATTACCGCGGATGTAGCCATGGCGGCTTGGAGTTATTATTGTGTTACCCAGAATAAGCAATGGCTACAGGAGAAAGGCTGGCCGATACTATCGGCAACCGCCGATTTTTGGGCAAGTCGAGTAGAACGCAATGGCGACGGTCATTACGATATTAAAGATGTGGTGGCCGCAGATGAGTGGGCCGAAAATGTAGATAATAACGCCTACACCAATGCTGCCGCGAAAGCCAATTTGCAAGCCGCTGCAGCCGCTGCCAAAATATTGGGTATCACTGCCGATCCGGATTGGCAGCAGGTAGAAAAGAATATCCCGATCCTGCAATTTCCAGACGGTGTTACCAAAGAGTTTGCCAGCTATAAAGGCGAAGGTATTAAACAGGCTGATGTAAACTTGCTGGCTTACCCGCTAAAAACGATCACCGACCCGGCGCAGATTAAAAAAGACCTGGAATATTACGAAACCCGCGTGCCTAATGAAGGTACACCCGCCATGACGCAGGGCATATTTACTTTGCTATACGCCCGTTTGGGGAATGGCGATAAAGCGTATCATTTTTTTAAGGATGCTTATGAGCCCAACTTGTTGCCGCCATTCCGGGTTATTGCCGAAACTAAGGGTGGTACAAATCCCTATTTTGCAACAGGAGCAGGAGGCATTATTCAAAGTTTACTGATGGGTTTTGGCGGGCTGGATATTACCCCCGAAGGCATCGTGCAAATTAAAAGTAAGCTGCCTAAAAACTGGAAATCGTTAACCATAACCGGTGTGGGAACGGATAAAAAAACATATGTGGTAAAGTGATGTTGAAAAAGAGGGCGCATATTGGAATTATGCCATTGATCAAGCTCCCCTCTTGAGAGGGGGCGCGTGAGGTTGCGTAGTAGCAGGGGTGTGTTCATAAAGTAGCAGAACACACCCCTACACCCCTCTCAAGAGGGGAATCGCACAGCTCCTCTGCTTTTTGATCATCCTGCTAACAGTTATAATCAAGATCGGGTGACCACATAAAAGATTATTAAAGGCAAAGAACTTTACGATCAATCTTTTTGTTTACTATCTTGAACCTTGATTCTAATATCTTGATTCTTATCATCTATGAAACTGAATTTTATTGTCATTTCATGTATTGCTGGTGCCCTAACGTTGGGAGGCTGCCAAAGCAATCAAAAAAAAGCCGCAGTTAAGGTTGATACGGCCAATAACTGGGCTATCTTACCCTTTACAAAGCTCGATAGCGTTAATCCTGTTTTAGGTCCTGGCCGGGGCAATTTTATCGATCCGATATTAAAAACTAAAGTTTTATGGGAATCAAAAGATGTGTTTAACCCGGCTATCGTGAATCGTGGAGGCAAAATCTGGATGCTTTACCGGGCGCAGGATAGTACCGGCAAACCGGCAGGTACATCGCGCATTGGTTTGGCCGTAAGTACCGATGCTATACATTTTGTGCGCAAGCCAACACCGGTATTGTATCCAGATAAGGATGATTACCAAAATCTGGAATGGCAGGGCGGCTGCGAAGACCCGCGGGTGGTAGAGGATGGTCATGGAACTTATTACATGACCTATACTGCTTTTGACGGCACAACTGCCCGTTTGCTGATAGCTACCTCCACCGATCTCATCAACTGGAAGAAACACGGCAGCGTGTTTGCCAAATCTGATAGTGGTAAATACGCCGGTAAATGGAGCAAATCAGGTTCTATCGTATCTACCTATAAAAAAAGCGGGAAGGTGATCGCCACCAAAATTAACGGCAAGTATTGGATGTATTGGGGCGATACCCAGATATGGGCGGCAACATCAACCGACCTGATCAACTGGACACCTGTAAAAATGCAGGCAGGCGAAAAGCCCCCGGTAAAATTACGGTCGCAGGCACTCAACATGCCCGAGCTCAAGATTGCCCTGCCTACCCGCGAAGGTAAGTTCGACAGTGACCTGGTAGAATCCGGTCCGCCGGCTATCTTGACCGATAACGGGATTGTGCTGATTTATAACAGTCGTAACATGCCTTCTTTTGGCGATAAAACGTTGGCCGAGGGTACGTATACCGCCTCGCAGGCTTTGTTTGATAAGAACGATCCTACCAAACTGCTCAAACGCCTGGATCATTATTTTATGAAACCCGAAAAGCCATACGAGCGATCGGGCCAGGTGAACCAGGTTTGCTTTGTGGAGGGTTTGGCTATATTTGACAATCAATGGTACTTGTATTATGGTACTGCCGACTCAAAAATTGCCGTGGCCACAAGCCCTGTTAAATAACATGAAAACATTAGCCGAGCTGTTACTCCTGGGCGACCCCAGGTTATATGAAAAATGCGAACCCGTTTTGCAAACCGAACTCCCTCTGTTAGCCGATTGGGTGGCCGATATGGATAATGTGATGCGGGAGATCCGCGCTAAATACAATTTTGGGCGAGCCATAGCGGCTCCGCAGTTAGGCATAATGAAGAGGCTGATCTATATGAATATTGACCGACCAATCGTTTTTATCAACCCCAAATTTACCTGGTTAAGCGACGAAAAGTTTGAGCTTTGGGACGATTGCATGAGCTTCCCTAACCTGCTGGTAAAAGTGGCGCGCCACAAAAAACTCACCATCAACTATCTTGATGAAAACTGGCAACCCCGGGAGTGGCACATGCAAGATGACCTGGCCGAGTTACTGCAACACGAATACGACCACCTGGAAGGCATCCTGTGCATCAGCCGGGCTGTTGATCCCCGGGCATTCAAATGGCGGCTTTGAGCATGGCTTATAAAGGCCTGTCAGTCTGAGCTTGTCGAAGACACGCGTGTAGAGGCCTGCCCACCATGGTTCGACGGGGCTCACCATGACATCTCTCCCTCATGTCATTGCGAGGAGGAACGACGAAGCAATCTCCTCGCGTTCTCATGGATAGAGTAGCTACGAGATTGCCACGCTGCGCTCGCAATGACATATTTTCTTTGCAATCGCAAGGGGACGAGCAACTGTGTGGCGGCGGCGAAAACCTTAATTTGCCTTCTTCACCACATCCTGTATATCCCTGATGGCCCAGTGATCGGTGTATACGCCGTCTTTTAAATAAAGAATGTCCATAGTAGGTATCACCACTTGTTTGCCGCTGCCTTTTATGCCCATAAACTCACCGATATGCGTGCCATGCATTATTTTGTGGGTAAATACTTTATTGCCTTCAGCTACCATGTGTTTGATCTCCATCCTAAGATCCGGAAACGCTTTTCTAACCACCTGGTCTATAAAATCAAAAGTGGCCTGAAAACCATTGTCGGTACCTGCGGGAGCGCTGTGGTTTATAAAATCGGGGCTTACAATTTCCTGGTAAGCATTAAAATCACCTTGCTCCAAAACCTCGCGGTTAAAACGGGTTACTACCGCTTTGTTCAATTCCTGTTCTGTCATATTTTATTTTTTTAAGTAGTGGCAAAATTATCTGGAACGGCTTAAGGGATATGGTACAAAACTATGCATTAACGGTAAATTTCGAGGATGGATCTGCGATACTCGGTCGGAGTTAAATTTTCCAGCCGTTTAAAAAAACGGTTAAAATAGGCATCATCTTCAAAGCCAAGCTCAAAGGCAATTTCCTTAACGGATTGTCCGGTATGAAAAAGCAGGCGTTTGGCTTCAATCATCAATCGTTCATGGATATGTTGAATCGGTGTTTTGCCACTTTGTGCCTTCACAACGGAAGTTAGGTGCCCTGTCGAAATATTTAGCAATTGGGCATAGGGGGCTACTTCATGTAACTGTAAATAATGTTCGGCTATCAGGGTGGTAAACTGGCAGAGTAATTGGCGGTCGGTATTTTGCCCGTTAACCGTAAATTGCTGCTCATAAAGGCGACTAAGATAAATGAGCAGGTTATGCAGGTAAGCCTGCAAAGCAGCGTTTTTCCAGCTTTGATGCTGATGTTGCTCTTCCAGCATCAGGTCGATAATACGGCGTATAAAATCATGATCGGCGGCTTGCAGTTTCAATTCATGACCGTTTTGCGGATTGGTGATGATGGGCAGGTTCCGGAACAGGCGGTTACTTTCCAGTTCAATAAATTCGCGGGTAAAGCAAATGTTTACACCCATAAAAGGCTTGGCCTGCTCCTTGATATGTACCTGCTGCGGAGTAGAAAAATAAAAACAGTTGGGATCAAGCTGATATAAGGTAGAATCAACCCAATGCCTTCCATCGCCTTCATCAACCAGTCCTAGCTGGTAATAATTGCGCCGGTGAGGTGCCAGGAACATCGCTTTGTGTTTATTAAACTGACCATTGGCTTCAATCAGCTCAAACATGCCATTGCCCGCCGGAAACATTTCCTGGAAGGAGTACTGGGGTATGATATGATCTTTTGAGGGTGATGCCATGATGCAAATTAAAGAATAACGGGCATTAACACCAAGAGCCTGTCATTCTGAGCTTGTCGAAGGGTGTGTGCAGAGGCCTGCCCACCATGCTTCGACGGAGCTCAGCATGACACCCGATTCTTTTATCACCAATTATTTTCAAATCACAGTAAGGGTAAAAGCCTCTGTGCATGTTCTATAGGTGATAAGGTTTAATTTTTAATTTGTGTGAAGCAAACAGCCCGGCCCCCAACAAGGTTGGGCTGTTGCGTTTTTATCAGAACAGTTAAATCCAACCCGAAGTGTAAGCTATTTAGCAGTGGTATAATTGCATTAAATAATAATACACATATGAATAGCCAGGAAATTATCTGCTTAAATTTTAATGAAATAAGACGCCGGAGTATCAAGGTATGGCTCGGGATACCCGAAGATAAATACGATTGGAAACCCGATGGCGGTGCGATGACCTGTATTGAAACTATCCGTCATATCACCGAAAGCCAGTATATTTATCAGCAGATTGTGATTAACCGGGGAGATCTGGGAGAATTAATTACACCATGGCAGGATAAGCCATATAGGAGCGTTGAAGAGGAAATAGCGTTTGCAGCACCTCATCATGCTGCTTTTTTAGAAGTGATCCGCGGGTTTTCGGAAAAAGAACTGCAGGAGATAGAGATTGTAAGGCCTAAATCAAACTTGCGACGTAAACTGGGCGATTATTTATTGAGGATTGCCTATCACGAAGCTATACATACCGGGCAACTGTTATCCTATTTAAGAACAATGAATGTAGACCGTCCCCAAATTTGGGATTAATTGATAAAGTATGACTAACCTGAGTAGTTTTAAACAAGCGGCGGCACTGTTTGGGGAACCGGCCCGTGCCGCCATGATCTGGGAACTGTTTGACGGCAAACCTGTATCTGCCGGCGACCTGGCCATCGCGGCGAATATTACCCCGCAGTCGGCCAGTAGTCACCTCAAAAAACTGGTGGAGGCGGGGATACTCCAGGTGCAGAAACAGGGGAAACATAAATACTTTGTATATGCCAATCCCGAAATAGCGGTGGCTGTAGAAACGCTGAGCAATGTTTTTTCGACACCAAGGGAGATAAATCTTAGCCATGCTCAGCGGGAAGTAAGGGCGGCACGTAGTTGTTATGATCATCTGGCGGGACTAGCCGGGGTGCAGGTAACTGAAGCGTTATTGAGGAAAGGATTGATCACCGATCACCCTGACTATCTTAAACAATTTAGCGTTACACCACAAGGACTTAATTGGTTCAAAGCGCTGGGGATAGATATTCCACAGCTAACCGTTGCCAAAAGGCCGCTTGCCTTGAAATGTATCGACTGGACCGAGAAAACCCCGCATCTTGCCGGCGGTCTTGGCGCGGCCATGCTGCAATATTTTCTGAAGGAGGGCTGGTTCCGAAAAGTTTATCAAAAAAGGAGCCTGCTCATTACTTCCAAAGGCGAATTTGAACTAAAGCAACAATTAAACATCGATTTAAAGGGGTAGTAGCTCTAGCTTCTTAATATGCTCTGCCGCGTTGTTATTCTTAGGGTTTAGCTCCAGTGAACGTTTGTAATTTTTAAGGGCCAATTCCCGCTCGTCCAAGGCTTCATATGCTTCGGCCAGGCTGTCATAAGTATTGGCGCTGTTGGGGTATAAATTGGTATTTAGTTTAAATACTTCTGCTGCATCCTTTTTTTTGTTATCAGACATCAGCATATATCCCAGGCTGTTTAAATCATCCTCGGGCAATTGATAGGCGGGGTCTTTTTTCTTTTCTTTTTCTACTATTTCCATAGCGTGACTATAGCCCCGTCTGGCCAGTTTGGCACGCAACGCTTTAATTTCTTTCGGAGATTTAAATCCGTAAGCGAGCCATTGAGCCTGCCACCAGGTTTGTTTACCCCAAAAAGTATTCAATATATCGGCCGTAATATTTAGGCCATAGGGATTATGGGTAAAGTACACGAGGATTTCCTGCCGATCTGGAAAAGCGATAAAGAAACCCTTAAAATCGCCGTTATCGCCCCAATGCCATATGGATTTTCCCAGTTCATTTTGCTGTAGGCCTACACCAAGTCCCCAGTTAATATGCTGGTTGGCTTCTATTACAGGATGATCAAACCGGGTTCCCGAGCTTGATTTTTCAAACATCATTTGATGAGTGGCGGGTTTTAATCCCTGGCCGGCTAACAGGGCCTGTAAAAAAAGAGCATAGTCATGGGCTGTGGTCAACAAGCTATAAGCTGCATTCGCATTTTTATGCCGATTGATGGCTTCCGGGCTATTGCCAAATGCAGCCAGGGTGTCAAATTTACTTTCCCACACATAGCTGCTGCTGGTCATTTTAAAAGGGGTGAACACCTCTTGCTGCGCCAGTTCATTCAGTGATTTACGTGTTAGCTTTTCAACGGCTTTTTGTAAAAACACATAGCCCTCACCCGAGTAGGAGAAACAGCTATCGGGTGTAAATAATAGCCGTGCACCTTTATCGTCGCCCCAGTTGGGTAAACCTGTGGTATGTCTTAATACCATCCTCGCGGTTATTTTGGCGTACCGGGTATCTTTGGGATCAAAGCGCTCATAGGTGCCTGTATAATGTAATAGCGGCGTATCCAGACTAATGATGCCCCTGTCGTACAAACGCATTACCGTGTAAGCAAACACACATTTACTTAATGAAGCCGCCTCAAAAATGGTATTGGAGCTTACTTTTTTATCAGAACCTTTATTTACTGTGCCAATGTTGTAGGCCTGGATATGGCTGCCTTTAACATAAACCAGTTGTAAACCCTGTATGCCATATTCATCGGCAAAGGATTTTATTTTTTTCTCCTGTGAAAATGCATGGGTGAAAGCCAGGAGTAAAATAACAGCGCAGCTTATCTTTTTCATGTAATGAGGATTGGTATGGGAACTAACTAAAAGACGCCGGAATCTCCAATTCGTTACAGAGTATCCGGTGTGAATCAAATAAATTTTATGCTCCGGTAGGGGTAAAAGCCCAGGGGCGTGTTTTAGTGTAAATAAGCATTAATAAAACTATGAACAATACAAACCTATGCCAGCCAAACAGTTTTGACAGATTAAAGCAAGAAAACCAGCACCCGGTTAAAATAATGGAAAACCAGATAGACAGAGCCCTGAAAATGCTTCATTTTAAACTGGTTGACGATTTGCACATGATCATTTGGTATGTAACCAGCAGCTTATAGTTTACCAGTATGAACACGATGGATAGGTTACTAACAAAATATATGCTGGGCGAAGCCAAGCTTGCAGAAATAGAAGCGATTGACAAGTGGGTAGCTGCCAGCAAGCATAACCTGAGATACTTTACGCAGTTTAAACTGGTATGGGATATATGCGAGCTGGTAAAACCCGAAAGTAATATCAATATAGAAGAAGCCTGGGAAAAGTTTAAAAAGATGGCCAAAAAGGGCAAAGGACCGGCGGCTATCATCAATATGATATGCCTGATTGTGAAGGCTCCAACACTAATTGACTAACTAACAGATGGGTTACAGCCGACGGTCTGCTTCGTTAATAAGTACATCGTTAATGCTGGCATATCTTTTTTGCATCAGGCCATGTTCGTTAAATTCCCAGTTCTCGTTACCATAGGCGCGGTACCATTGCCCTGCGGCGTCATGATATTCATATTCAAAACGTACGGCTATCCGGTTACCGGTGAAGGCCCAAAGCTCTTTTTTTAGTTTATAGTCGAGCTCTTTTTGCCATTTGGTCGTCAGGAATTGTACAATCTCGGCCCGGCCATTGATAAACTGCGAGCGGTTACGCCATTCGCTATCGATAGTGTAGGCTAAGGATACCCTTTCAGGATCCTTGCTGTTCCAGGCGTCTTCGGCCAGCTGTACTTTTTGAGTCGCCGTTTCAAAGGTGAAGGGTGGTAGGGGTGGTTTTTGTTCCATGATGAAACAAATATAAGCAGGGCAATGGCAATCATTATGGTATCATTTACTGATTGTGTGGTACATAGAGTTAAAAAATATTTAAGGTTTGCAAACGAGTGCAAGCAGATTAGCGTGGTGTATGATTTTTGAATAATACCACGGTTAAGTATTTTTATCGCGTTATTATTTCCAAATTTATAATGTACTATAATTTTAGAATCGATATTTTGGCTAATTAATGCACGGTTAGGCGCATGCAGGCCCTGTCCTGCTCTTCCGTTGCCGTCATAAAATATTCAGGTACACTTTTAACATAGCTCAAAAATATCTTTATTAATAAAACTTAAACCCAATGAAGAAACTATACGCGGTACTGTTTTTGGCAGTACTTTGGCAAACAGGTGCCAGGGCACAAGACGCAGGGGCATATTTTACTTCAAACCCGGCCCTTACACCCAATGGTAAAACCGTTATTTTTAGTTACGAGGGCGATCTTTGGAAAGCCGACATCAATAATCCTACAGCGGTAAGGCTTACCGCCATGCAGGGCGAAGAGATAAATCCTCGTGTATCGCCCGATGGACAATGGCTTGCCTTTTCATCAAACCAATTTGGCAATTACGATGTGTATGTTATGCCTCTTGCCGGTGGCGATATCAAACAGCTAACTTATAGCGATGCCGCCGACAATGTTGATTCATGGAGCTGGGATTCCAAATCCATCTACTTTAATTCATCACGGTATAATGGTTTCAGCGAATATAAAGTGGCGGTTACCGGAGGTACCCCAAGCCGCTTGTTCGGTAATTATTTTAATACCATCCATGGCGTAGTTGAGCACCCCCAAACCGGCGAGCTGTTTTTCAGCAATACCTGGGAAAGTATCTATTTCTCAAACCGTAAGCATTATAAAGGTGCCTACAATCCCGATATCCAATCATACAATCCTAAAACAAAGGCTTACAAAAAATATACCGACTGGCAGGGCAAGGATTTCTGGACCACCATTGATCAAAAAGGCAATATCTACTTCGTATCCGATGAGGGTAACGAGGAGTACAACCTGTACACTTTTATCGATGGTAAAAAAACAGCGTTAACCCAGTTCCCTACATCAATCAAACGCCCTAATGTAAGTGCCGATGGCAGCAAGGTTGTTTTTGAAAAAGATTACCAATTATTTGTTTTCGATGTAGCTTCCAAACAAACCCAAAAGCTAAACTTACACCTGTTCCGCAATAATGTATTACCTAAAGACCAGGCTTTTGAGGTTGGTGGTAAAATTGAATCGGCAGCCCTATCGCCCGATGGTAAAAAGCTGGCTTTTGTATCGCGCGGCGAATTGTTTGTGAGCGATGTGGAAGGTAAGTTTGTTCAGAAACTTGAACGCAACACAAGCGAACGTGTTACCGAGGTGAGCTGGATGGCTGATAATAAAACGCTCATTTTTGCACAAACACTGGGCGGCTTCCCCAACTGGTACACCATTCCCGCCGATGGCACAGGTATCGAAAAGCAGGTAACTAACGATAAAGGTAGCAACCGGTTGTTGGCTATGAATAAAGACCGAACGCAGGCCGTTTACCTGAGCGGTCGTAACGAGCTCCGTTTAATGGATCTGAAAACTATGACTTCCAAAACAATTGTTACAGATGAGTTTTGGGGGTTTTATAACCCGCAGCCGCGTTTTTCGCCCAATGGCGAGTATGTAGTTTATAATGCCTACCGCAATTTTGAGATGGACATTTTTGTTTACGAGATAAAAACCGGGAAGGTATTGAACCTCACCAACAGCGGTGTTACAGAAGCGGCGCCGTTTTGGTCGGCCGATGGTAAGTACCTCTTCTTTGCATCGTCGCGTACCCAGCCCGAGTACCCGTACGGTTCAAAGGATGCGCATATTTATCGTATGCCGCTGCAAAAATATGATGAACCTTTCCGGATGGATAAATTCTCGGCCCTTTTCAAGGAGGAGAAAAAAGACGCTGACGATAAAAAAGATAAAGACAAAAAGACATCGACCAAAAAGAAACCACTGTCAGAGCAGCCTGCCCCTAAACCGCCTGCCGATATTGTTATAGATACTGACGAACTGATGAAACGGCTGGAACGCGTGAGCCCGGAATTTGGCCAGGCACAGGGGCCTTATGTTATTCAAAAAGGTGATAAAACGCTGGTTTATTACTCGTCAAACCATAGCGAAGGCAAAGCCGCCCTTTACCGCACCACGCTCGAAGCTTTTGAGCAGTCCAAAACCGAAAAAGTTGGTGGCGGTGATTTTGGCAACTATAATATTTTTGGCAATGGCGATAAATATTTTGTGCAGGCAGGCGGCAACATCTATACGTTAAATATTGATGCCAATAAGGTTGATAAAGTAGATATCAACTACGGCTTTACCCGCAACCTTGCCGGCGAATTTACCCAGATCTTTGATGAAACCTGGGCGGGTTTGGATGAGAACTATTACGATGGCCAGTTTCATGGCGCCGATTGGAAAAAGGTGCATGATACTTACAAAGCCTTTGTTCCCTACATAACCAATCGTGCCGATCTGCGCCTGTTGCTTAATGACATGCTTGGCGAACTTAACTCATCGCACCAGGGTTTTTACTCAAATGGCAGCGAGGAAACGAAAAATCTAACCTACCGTACTATGGAAACCGGGATCATATTTGATAACAACGCGCCATATAAAGTAAGCGGCATAGCTACCCGCAGCAATGCCGATAAAGCAGGCATTGATGTAAAAGCCGGGGATAAACTGAAAGCGGTAAATGGTGTTACTGTTGATGAAAAACAGGACCGTAATTATTACTTCACCAAACCATCGCTCGATAAGGAAATTGAATTAACATTTGACCGCGCGGGCAAGGACATTAAAGTTAAACTACACCCGGAAGCAAGCGGTGATTTTGTGGGCAACCTTTATGAAGACTGGATTGAAGGCAACGCCAAAGCCGTAGCTGAAAAAAGTAAAGGCCGCATTGCCTACTCCTACATGAAAAATATGGGGCAAGGCGCTCTTGAAGATTTCCTGGAGGATATGGTTGATGACGCCTACAAAAAAGATGCGCTGATCCTCGACCTGAGGTACAATACCGGCGGCAACGTGCATGATGATGTGCTGAAATTCCTTTCGCAAAAGCCATATTTGCAGTGGGCTTACCGAGATGGTAAAAAAACGCAGCAACCAAACTTCGCGCCGGCCAGCAAACCCATCATCCTGCTTGTAAACGAGCAAACCCTAAGCGATGGCGAAATGACCGCAGCGGGTTTCAAAGCCTTAGGCTTAGGTAAGATCATCGGCACAGAAACCTACCGCTGGATCATTTTTACCAGTGGCAAAGGCCTGGTTGATGGCTCGTTTTACCGCATACCGGCATGGGGCTGTTATACGCTTGACGGCAAGGACATTGAGAAAACAGGCGTATCACCGGATATTTATGTGAAAACAGATTTCGCCGACAGGATGGAGAACAAGGACCCACAACTGGACAGGGCTATTGAAGAGATACTGAAGCAGTTGCCCCCTTCTAAATAATCCATGATTGGACATTTACCTCAAAAGGGTGTCATGCTGAGCTCCGTCGAAGCATGGTGGGGAGGCCTCTGCGCTCTACCCTTCGACGGAGCTCAGGGTGACACCCCACTTTTTTGAACATTTTCATCCTTTTTGTCACATGATGGGCTTTTACTCCCTCTCCTTTGGAGAGGGCTGGGGTAAGGTTCACACCCTCGATGGCGCTACACCAAATGTTTTTTTAAAAGCATAGGAAAAATGCGACAGATCCTCAAAGCCCAGCTCCAGGTAAACATCGGATGGCGCCTTGCCTTGTTCCTTGATCTGATAGTGTGCCTCATGCAACCTTTTTTGTTGTAGCCAGCGGCTGGGGGTAATATGAAATATCTTTTCAAAATCGCGCTTAAAGGTGGCCAGGCTTCTGCCGGTTAAATAAGCAAACCTTTTGAGCTGCACATTGAAATGAAAGTTTTTGTTCATAAAACCTTCCAGGTCAATTTTGCCGGGTTCGCTAAAATCAAACAGTACATCTTTAAGCTCAGGGTTTCCCTGTAGTAATATCAGTATGGCTTCGCGTAATTTGACCGACAGCAGATTTTTATCAACGGGTTGTTGGATATGTTCATAAGGCTGCAAGGAGTCGATGAAACTTTTATAAAGCGGGTTGGGTTTTAGTATGATAATGCTATCGCCCTCATATTGTTTTTGTGCTTTGTAGCCATATTCCATGCTGAAATTACGGAGCGTTTGCTGGTCCAGGAATATCGACACCGATTTAAACTCGCCGCCGGGAGGTGGCTGTTTCAGAAATTTAACCAGCTGGTTCCTGCGGCTCAAACGGAAATCACCGGGACCGGAATGGTATACCTTATCCGCGTCGGTAAGCGTAAGATCGCCCGAGATCTGAAAGCTGAAAGCATGCTCCGGAATAAACTGTTCGCCGCCACGGCTCCTGGTATAATAGCAGGAGTAATGGATCTCTGATTGCTGACTAAGCTGATTCTCTTTAAGCATATAAATCAAATTTAAAAAAACAGAACAGCATTGTGATAAAAACAATGCTGTTCTGTTGTAATAATGATAATTACTTTTTAATATTCATCAGCAGTTTGCCTGCTTCTGATTCCAGGAAATTTTCTGCCTCATCGTGATCTGTGGAAAGACTTACCGGCATCCATTTTTCCATTTCGGCGGAGCGTAAGTTATCAGCATTTTTTAACAAGCCGATAGCTTCGCTGCCTAATATCAGGTGAGTAGGCGGTTCTGGATGATCAACCAGTTCCACCATTGCTTTAGCCGCTTTATCCGGATCGCCTACGGGTACAAATTTGCCGCTTTGGAAAAATCCAACCCGTGCATCTACGGTTGATTCATAGCCTTCAACAGATGGGGCGTAGGTCATGGAATCGCCGGCCCAGTCGGTACGGAAGCCACCCGGTTCTACGCTGGTTACATAGATGCCCAGGCCTGCTACCTCTTTGGCCAGCGCTTCGGTGAAACCACCCAGGCCAAATTTGGCAGCCTGGTATATGGTTAGTCCCATACTACCTACACGCCCGCCAACGGAGCTGATCTGCAAAATACGGCCCGAACGCTGTTTGCGCATATGAGGCAATACCACGCGGGTAATTTCGATAGGGGCATACAGGTTGGTTTCCAACTGGCTGCGTACCTGCTCATCTGTAAAAGCTTCGGCAGCGCCAATAATGCCAAAACCGGCATTGTTCACCAACACATCAATGCGACCAAAATGGGCGATGGTGCTTTCAACCGCTGCAACGATCTGCGCTTTGTTGGTCACATCCAGTTGTAGCGGAAATAACTGCCCGGGATATTGAGCGGCCAGGTCTTTTAATTGTTCGGGTTTGCGTGCTGTGGCGGCTACTTTATCGCCTTTAGCCAGTACTGCTTCTGTTAAGCTGCGTCCCAATCCGCGGGAGCTGCCTGTTATAAACCAAATCTTTGTCATTGTCTTCTGTTTTAATTTTGTATAACAAAGGTCGGCAGTATTTGAGGATGCCGCTTTGTTGAAACGTTCAAGTTACTTTGTTGAAAAGTTCATTGAAAAGGAGTAAGGATTTTTGGATTAAGGAGCAAATACTTTTGTCCGTTTATCTTTTGCTCCAAAAATCCTTTATCCAATAATCTTTGATCCATTGTCCCCCTGAGTTAATCCTTTTTTAATATTTTATTAAGCTCAACGGGTTTATTTGTATCACCAATTAACCTATTATTGTTATTCCAAACCAATTACTAACAACATTCCGCAATTAAAAACTATGTATAAAAGACAATTAGGCCTTGGCCTGTTATCGATTGCATTGGCTTCAACCACATTCGCCAAACCGCTTCAACAGGATACCCTGCTTAACCAATACAATGTAACCTGGGATACGCCAGGACCTACATCGGCACAATCCATGCCTTTGGGTAATGGCGATATCGGCCTCAATGTATGGGTAGAGAAAAACGGCGACCTGGTATTCTACATCAGCAAAACCGATGCCTGGGGCGGCGAGCTTAAAGAGCAAAAAGATCCCTGGATGCAGCAAGGTGGCGTACTGATGAAGCTGGGCGCTATCCATGTTTCGGTAAGCCCCAATCCACTGGCTAAAACATCAACCTTTAAACAAATACTAAAGCTTAAAAACAGCGAGATATTGGTACAGGAGGGCGAAGGCAAATCGGCAGTAAAGCTGCGGGTTTGGGTGGATGCCAATCATCCGGTGATCAGGGTAGAGGCATTAAGCGGCAGCCCGGTGAACGTTAATGTAAAGCTGGATAACTGGCGCGCGGGTATTACCGATACTGTATTGAATAATCAGCAAAACCAGATAGCCTGGTACCATCATAATTCTCCAACTACCGATCCTCACCTGGCTAACCTGACTTTTGGTGCTGTGATAAAAGGAAAAGGGTTGACGAGCAAAGATGCTTCGACATTACAATCAGGAAAAGTTACCTCACAGCTGATCTCTATTTATCCTTTAACCGCTGTTGCCGGTAGTGGAGAGCAATGGTTGTCGAAATTAAAACAACAGGTTGCCGGGATAGAAAAACTTGGGCTCGAACAAACCCGTACCGCACATCAACAATGGTGGCGGCAGTTCTGGAACCGCAGCTGGGTGTTTTTACAGGGCGATGATCAGGCCAAACAGGTTACCCAGGGCTACGTATTGCAGCGCTTTGTTACCGCCTGCGCGGGCCGTGGTACCGGGCCTATTAAATTCAACGGGTCGATATTTGTGGTGGATAACCCCAACTGGAAACATGATGGTAAGCCCGATCCGCAGAATGCCGATTTCAGGGCCTGGGGCGGGCAATACTGGTTTCAGAATACCCGTGCCATGTACTGGCCCAGATTGATGGCCGGCGACTTTGACATGATGCTGCCCTTGTTTAACATGTATGCCAAAATACTACCCGCCAATGCCGCGCAGGTAAAACAATTTTATAATCACGGCGGCGCTTACTTTGCCGAAACCTCGCCTTTTTGGGGCGGCTTGCAGTATATGGGGCCTGATGTAAAACCGCTATACACCAACCATTATTTTACGCCGATACTGGAACTGAGCATGATGATGCTCGACTATTACGAATATACCGGCGACACGAAATTTGCCCAGCAAACCCTGCTGCCCATAGCCACAGCCGGGCTGCAGTTCTTCGATCAGCATTTTGGCCGCGATAATGAGGGTAAGCTGTTACTTGATCCGGACAATTCCATTGAGATGTTCTGGAAGGTACACAACCCCGCGCCCGATATTGCAGCCCTGCATGCCGTGATTAGCCGGATGCTGAAATTACCTGCTACCCTGGTTGATGATAAAACCCGGGCGCAGTGGCAAAAATTGTACAGCATACTTCCACCGCTGCCGGTAAGCGACGATAAAAAATTATTGCTGCCTTATACCGGTCCGCAAACGGCCAAATCATTCAATAGCGAAAACCCGGAGCTGTACTCCATCTATCCTTTCCGGCTGTATGGCATCGGCAAGCCCGACCTGGAGCTGGCGCGCAATACTTTTGATGCCCGTAAACAACGCTCCAAAGGCTGCTGGGTGCAGGACCCGATACAGGCCGCCATGCTGGGCGAAGCCGATGTGGCAAAAGATTATGTGAGTTTCGCGCTTACCCGCAAAGCGCCTGATCTGAAATTCCCGGCTTTCTGGGCATCGGGCAATGATTATCATCCCGACGAAGATAATGGCGGCAACGGTGAAAACGGCTTACAGCAAATGCTGCTGCAAGCCGATGGCAAAAAGATCATCCTGCTGCCCGCGTGGCCTGCCGGTTGGAATGCCGATTTTAAACTGAACGCACCTTACAATACCACCGTTGAAGGCAAAGTACTGAACGGAAAATTACAAAACC
This sequence comes from Mucilaginibacter inviolabilis, assembly GCF_011089895.1. Lineage (NCBI taxonomy): Bacteria > Pseudomonadati > Bacteroidota > Sphingobacteriia > Sphingobacteriales > Sphingobacteriaceae > Mucilaginibacter > Mucilaginibacter inviolabilis. The sequence goes on along the minus strand of NZ_JAANAT010000005.1, from coordinate 28,347 downwards.
TGAAAGTTACCCCGGCCAGCCGCACGGCCGATGTGATTGATATGAGCAAGAAATAAAATCACTATGAAAAACATTCTAGTTGTACTCATCGCCTTATGCCTGGTAGTCCCGGCAGCGGCCGTTACCCGCATCACTTGTATTGGCGCCAGCATTACCTATGGCGCAACGCTACCCGATCCGGCAACACAGTCGTTCCCGGCACAGCTGGGAGCTCTGCTCGGTAAAGGTTACCAGGTAAGCAATTTTGGTGTGAGCGGAGCCACATTGCTCAGTAAAGGCAACTTCCCTTATGTGAGCACACCAGCCTATCAACAGGCGCTCAAAAGCAATCCAGATATTGTGTTTATCGATCTGGGTGGTAATGATGCCAAAGCTATTAACCGTTCGCACTATAATGAGTTTGAGGGTGATTACCACGTGCTTATCAAATCATTCAGAGAACTGCCATCGCACCCGCGCATCATTTTACTGCAAGCCATGCCTTCCTTTGAAAAAGATAGTGTGGGTATTTATGACCCGGTTATCGTGAACCAGGTGAACCCGCACATCAGGCAGGTGGCCTATGACGAAAAGCTGGAAGTACTGGATATGCATTCGCCATTGATCAATCACGCAGAATTGATGCCCGACAGGATCCACCCTAATATACAAGGCTCGGCCATTGCTGCCAAAAAACTGTATGATGCCGTGCTATTGCCGCTGGATAACGGGTTCGATATTTTTAAAGCCATCAAACAGCCTTATAAAACCGACTCGTTTTATGGTTATCCCTGTGCCACTTTTACCCTTGATGGCCGCGAATGCAAAGTGGTAAAACCCAAACGGCCCGCCAAAGGCCGTCCCTGGATTTGGCGGGCACGTTTCTGGGGGCACGAACCACAAACCGACATTGCCTTGCTTGAGCATGGTTTTCATGTAGTGTACAGCGACGTAGCCGAGCTGTTGGGTAACGACGAGGCCATTATCCGTTGGAATAATTTTTACAAGATCCTGCACGATGGCGGTCTGGGCCAGAAAGCGGTGCTGGAAGGCATGAGCCGCGGTGGGATTTATATCTATAACTGGGCAGCCGTTAATCCAACTAAAGTAGCTGCTGTATATGCCGATAATGCCCTGCTTGATCTGCAATTCCGGTCGGATTCCACCTTGCTAAAAAAAGATTTTAACCTCAAACAAGTAAAAGATCTGGCCGCCTTAAAGGCAAGTCCGCTGGACAAAGTTTCGCAGATTGTAGCCGGTAAATACCCCATGCTGCACCTCTCAGCCGATGAGGATGAAGCCCTTGATCCCTCCAAAAACACGCTCCTGTTTGAGCAAAAGGTAAAAGCCCTGGGTGGTTCTATCACCGTGATCCACAAACCCGGTTTTAAACATCACCCGCATAGTTTGCCCAACCCGCAACCCATTGTTGATTTTATTTTGAAGGCCACAGGAAGTGTTAATTAGTGAGTTATTGATTTAGTGAATTAGTGATTTTTTGTCTGTTTGTTTGATAAAAGTAGATCTACCTGCGCTCGTTTGCAACGAGTGCTTAACATGGGTTTGCGTTTAAAACGCAATGGCGATGCAATCGCCACTCCACAATAAGCGCTCGTTGCAAACGAGCGCAAGTTGGAAGAGCAGAGGATTGCGCGATTCCCTCCCTCGGGAGGGTAGGGAGGGGTTTATGCCGCCTGCCTGCATCACGAATACCCCTCCCTGCTACCACACAATCCATCGCCCCCCTCTTAAGAGGGGGGCTTAAAAAGTTGATTAATGCAAACGAGCGCAAGTAGAAAAAGTGGGTTAACATGATTTTATTAAATTTTAACACAGTTAATTGATTTTCAATGTATTAATAAATAATCAACCGTAAAAAGTGTAAACCATGTAAACCCACTTTTGGGCCAAATAGCCAGCTTCCCAGCCAATCACTCGGCTCGTGTTAAGGGGCCGCTGAAGTACTTTCCTCCACGTGTCATTGTAAGGCACGAGGCAATCCCCAATAGGTAGAGCCACTCTGTGTAGTATAGAGATTGCCACGTCGTTCTTCCTCGAAATGACATGATGAGGATACCTCGGGTGTAGGCCTTGTACATTCCATCTGCATTCCTAAAAATCATCTCCATCCTTTAATCGTGTACAATAAATGTTTTGATTATCTTTAGCGATGCGTATCTTGTCATGTTGTCATAAGCGGTAGCTGTTGTAACAACGGTACGCCTTTTGTAATCTAAATTCCAAAACATCACTAAAAAGCATCATTAAATGAAAAAGTTATTATCGGTAATATTAATTATAACAGCGGCTATGTCATTAAGCTCATGCAGTTATAATAGCATGGTTAAAATGGACGAAAACGTAAAAACCAAATGGGCGGCCGTTCAAAGCCAATATCAACGCCGCAGCGATTTGATCCCTAACCTGGTGAACACCGTAAAAGGGGCTGCTAATTTTGAAAAAGGCACCTTAACTGCCGTTGTTGAAGCACGTGCCAAAGCAACATCTGTACAGGTTGACCCTACCAAATTGACCCCGGAATCCATCAAAGCATTCCAGTCCGCACAGGGCGAATTGAGTACTGCATTAGGCCGGTTATTGTCGGTAACCGAAAACTATCCGAACTTAAAAACCAACGAAAATTTCCTGGGTTTACAGGCACAGATAGAAGGTACAGAAAACCGCATACAGGTAGCCCGCCAGGATTTTAATGCTTCTGTACAGGAGTTTAACACCAAGATTCGTTCGTTCCCGGCCAATATCACCGCCAAAATGTTTGGCTTTAGCGAAAAAGGCTACTTCACCGCCGAACCCGGAGCCGATAAAGCCCCTAAGGTTCAATTTTAATTAATTATTGAATTACTGAGTTATTGAATTATTGATTGAGCTTCAGCAATGCCTTTCATTAATTTATTCAATAACTCAGTAATTATTCAATAAATCAATAATTCGATAATTCAATAATTAAAAAGATGCCCGTATTTACCGAAGAAGAGCAGCTGCGGATACGCAAAGCTATACAGGAAGCCGAAACCCGTAGTTCGGGCGAGATCAGGGTATGCATCGAAAAAAAATGCAGCGAAGATGTGCTCGACCGTTCTGCTAAGTATTTTTATCAGCTTAATATGCATAAAACCAAACTGCGTCATGGCATATTGATCTATGTAGCCACTGTCGATCGTAAGTTTGCCATTATTGGCGATGCCGGTATCAACTCGGTTGTCCCTGCTGATTTCTGGGATAGCACCAAAGAGGATATGCTGCAGCATTTTAAGTATGGCGATATTGTAGAGGGCATAGTTACCGGTTTAAAAATTGCCGGCGAACAATTGCAAAAGTATTTTCCACATACCGGAGACAATAATAATGAATTGCCCGATGACGTTGCCTTTATGGATGGCGATTAACCTTTAAAACTCATGTTCAAAAAAATCATATTGTTCTTTACCCTGGTGCTGTGCGCTTTTACGGTGTTTGCCCAGGATTTTCCGGAACGATCAAATACGCTGGTTACCGATTATACCAACACCTTATCGGCCGAGGACAAACAACGGCTGGAAAGTAAACTGGTGGCTTTTAACGATTCTACCTCTACCCAGATCGCCATTGTGATCATCAGGTCCATAGGAAGTTACGATGTTAACGAATATGGCGCCGCATTGGGCCGTAAATGGGGTATCGGGCAAAAAGGAAAAAATAATGGCGTGCTGATACTGGTGGCCATTAACGATCGTAAGCTCACCATACAAACCGGCTTTGGCGCCGAAGGCGCATTGCCCGATATTGTAACCCAGGAGATCAGGGTAAATGATATCAACCCACGCTTTAAAGCGGGCGACTACTACGGTGGACTAAATGCTGGCGTCGATCAGATTATTAAATATACCAAAGGCGAATACAAAGCCGACAAAAAGCCACAAGCCAAACATGAGAGCGGCGGCGGCAGCGTGCTCATTGTTATTATTATCGTTATTGTGATCATCATACTCATTTTCCGTAACCGCGGCGGTGGCGGCGGCAGGCAGATTATTGGCAGCCGTGGCGGCGCCAGTCCTTTCTGGTGGTTTTTAGCCGGCAATATGCTGGGCGGTGGAGGAAGAGGCGGCGACTGGGGTGGCTTTAGCGGCGGCGGTAACGATAGTGGCGGCGGCGACAGCGGAGGTTTCGGTGGTTTTGGCGGAGGCGATTTCGGCGGAGGCGGTTCCGGCGGCAGCTGGTAGGCTGCGTAATTACTGAATTATTGATTTAGTGATTTTTTGTCTGAACCAGAATTTTCAGAATTTATCTATCAACTTCACTCAATCAATAATTCATTAAAAAAAACCTCACCAATTCTTCCCACCACTAATTCACTAAATCAATAATTCACTAATTAATACATGGATCTCACCTGGAAACTACTTTCATCACATTATATACATAAAGGCCCCTGGGCCACTTTACGGCTCGACAAATGCGAAATGCCTGATGGCCGCATAGTTGATGACTACTACGTTTTAGAATACAGCAACTGGGTTAATGCCGTTGCCATAACCGAAAACAATAAAGTATTAATGGTAAGGCAATACCGCCATGCAGCAGGAATTATTTCGCTGGAGACACCCGGCGGCGTTATTGATGGTGACGAAAAACCCGAGGAAGCCCTGCGTCGCGAATTGCTGGAAGAAACCGGTTATCAGTTTGATAATTTTGAATTGCTGTGCACCGTATACGGTAACCCGGCAACGGCCAATAACCAAACTTTTACCTACCTGGCTAAAGGCGGCAAAAAAGTTCAGGGACAGGCATTGGATGCTCATGAAGAGCTGATCGTTGAAGAATACACCCTCGCCGAAGTAAAACAACTGCTGCTGGAAAACAAGATAGTACAGGCTATGCACTGCACCGGTTTGTTTTTTGGTATGGTGAAACTGGGGGTGTTGTAGGAAATAAAAAGGCATTAACCATCAATGGATTGGCGTAATTTTTTTATAGGGGTTGCTTTTTTAGTTGCAACATTTTTCTTTTATAAAAGTCGAAAATGGGGTAACTATAGCGGTGAATTAGCTTTTGTAAATAAGGTAAATGTTTTTAGAACTTGGCTAGTGCTTATTATGTGCTTATTAACCGGGCTTGTATTTGTTTTTAAATCATTGCCATTTTAAAAATACTCACGTTAAAAAAGTAACAGCCATAAAAAGGGTATCATGTAGGGCCCGCTATCCGAAGTCTCTGACTTCGGATCACTATGCTTGTAGTTTGCAACTACCCTGTAGTCTGAAGACTACGGGCATAATCGTTCGAAGTCTCTGACTTCGAACAGCGCGGTTAACTTTTCAAATCCCCTCTTGAGAGGGGGCGCGTGGGCTTGTGTAGTTGCAGGGGTGTGTTCGTAAAGCGAGAAACATACCCCTCCACCTTTCTCAAGAGGGATTCCTACCGCCTCTCACTTAATAACTACTCCGGGCAATTATCTTTCCGCCGCGTATCCACAATATAAATAACCTTCCAGCCATCTTTGGTTTTCATCAGCTGGAAAACATCCACACCACAATGGCTGAAAGTTTTGCCGAGATAAAATTTGTAGGGAGCCCAAACGCTGGCCAGGTCGCCATCAACTTTAATATCCTTGTAGGTAACCTGCTCATCGTATATTTCCTTATGCGGCGTGCCTATCTGCTTTATAAAATCGTTAGCTTTTTCGGTCACCTGGGTTACCGAGCCATCCTTTTTGTTGGCGATGCTCTGGAAAACAATGTCTTTTGCAAAGGTCGATCGCAGCAGGGTACTGTCGCCTTTCCGCATAGCGTCAAACAAAGTATTGATAGTTTGTTTGATCCCTTCCTGATCCGTTTGCTGGGCAAAGGTTTTGGCTGACAGGAGCAAGGCAAATAACAGGAGTGCTAAACTTTTCATGATTAGATTATTGAAAGTTGGGAAACTAAATATATTCAAATTATCTTCAACCCATAAATCTCTTTCGTGAAAAAACTAACCTTACTGTTGTCACTTGTTATAGGTGCCTGCTTGCCATGTATAGCCCAAACTGTTTATGAGCCTCAACTATTAATATTGGCTCCCGGCGATCAAAATTTTGACCCGGCTTTGCAAAAGGAAATTGATGCAAAGAATGCCGAGCTTAACAAAATTGCTTTGCAGGCCCAGGAGGCGATGAAAAACCCCAAACCCGAAGATAAAACCCAACCTGAGAATATGAAACTGATGCAGCAAAGTAGTATCAGCTTTGTTCAGCATATGGATATTTTTAAAATGATATCTTTTTTATCGCAGGAATATCTTACCTACCGTTTTTATGAGCGATTTACCAATTGCCTGGTTTTATTGAAAGACGAAAAATCAAAAAATAACCTGGCCGATCTGCAAAAGCTTGCCCGGGAACAACAAACACCTTATATATTAAACTTACCCAAAATCGCCTTTTATAAACAAAAGGGCCAAACCAGGTGCAACTTACAACTGCAGTTGTATGATCTTAAAGCTAATCAGTTATTGATTGATAAAGAGTATCAGGGCGACTGGAACAATCCCGGATTTGAATTTACATGCAAACAAGGTTCTATTGATTGCGCTATCAATAACGCCATGGCAGCTGCCATGCCCGATGTACTTTCCCAGATAGCATCACATAATACAACTTTAATTCACGAAAAAGAGCTGACCGAAAAAAGGAGGACATTTATTGAAACTAATATTTATCCACAGACTGTTGATGCCACATTAATAAAACAAGTGATCCCTGCTACAGATAAGAGTATCAACCTGAGCGATCTGTACCAGTGTTTTCACAATAGCGATAACTCAAAATTTGTGGGATTCTTTATCAAAACCATTGATAAAAAAGATGCTAAATCTTTACTGGAGGATAAAGAGGATCAACATGTTAAGGTTATAACCTCAAAAGACATCCATGAACCGGGCTATCTTGATCAAAAGCCGAAAACCTACGCCTATATAGTTAAGGGCGTATTATATAATGGCAAATGGTATTATGCAAAATCAGAAGTCACCTATTTTGATGCGGCCAATTTGAAGGAGGGAGAATTGGAATACCTGAATAATCTGCAGCAATGGGCCTTTTTCAAAAATGATACAACAGAACCTGGTCCTGCTTTTTGGGAAGCCAAGCTATTTGAAAAAATAGCGGATAAACGAAAAGACCCTAACTGGGAAAAATATAAAGATATGTGGGCCACCGAGGAAAGAGAAGATCGGGATTATATCGGCTTATATAATTTAGTAGCCGACCAGTTGAAAAAAGAAAGAGTAGCCGAAGTCGACACATTTCGTGAGCAGATATCCACCCGATATTTTCTCCCCTTTTATAACAAACAGGCAAAATTAAAGCTAAACCATATCATTAAATTTGATTTCAAAGATTTTAACCTGATATATCCGAAGGACAGGCATGTTGTCATCAACCCGGTATCAATCGCCGACGAAAAAGGAGCTATCACCATACGATATTTTGTATTGTTACCCCAAACCAATGAAATATTTGAGTGGCTATTAGTAAAGCCCAATCCCTTAAATAAAGATGATTATACCGATAACCCCATCAGCAATACTATAAGCGCGTTTACTAAATGGAATTTTTCCTACCCAACGCTTGATGATAATGCTTTTTGGACTGATAAGGTATTACTCAAAGAAAATGGCTATTATAAATACTTAAAAAAGCTTCAGTAACCCTACCTGCCCAATAAACATAGAATACTAAAATATAGTTATTTTAAGGCATCTTTAAATTTCGTATCTTTGTATACACAGCAGCCCGGTTTTCTTTCAAAAAAGAGGAACCGGGCTGTTTTATTAAGGGAAAAAGCAAGTCAAAAATTGCCAATTTCTCAACTAGTTATTTGACAATCAATTATTTAATACTTTTTAAACTTTAAAAAACGCATCAAAATCGAGCTAAAATTTGTTAAAAAGTGTTAAAATCGACATTTTTTGAGCGTTTTTCGATGAAAAACAGGCCTTTTTTGAGCAGAAATTTGTTAAAATTTGAGGTTTAAAAAGTTTTTGAAGCGTTAACAGCTTCCCAGATTTTCACCGCTTCCATGGCTTCTTTAACATCATGTACCCTTAGGATATTGGCGCCTTTCGTCAGGCCTATGGTGTTCAAAACTGTGGTGCCGTTCAGAGCTTCGGCGGCAGTGGTTTCGAGCAATCCATAGATCATCCGTTTGCGGGAGATGCCAACTAAAGTTGGGAGACCTAGCATATCAAAATCATGCAGGCGGTTCATCAGGGTGTAATTATGTTCGTTCTTTTTGGCAAAACCGAAACCAGGGTCGATAATTACATCGTGTACGCCCAATTGCTTTAGCTGCTGGTATCGGGATACAAAATAGTCCAGCACCTCGGTAAAAACATCGCCATATTGAGCCAGTTGATTCATGGTCTGCGGAGTACCCTTCATATGCATCAAAATATAAGGCACCTGCAAACGGGCAACGGTGGCAAACATACCCTCGTCCAAAGTTCCTCCCGATATATCATTGATGATATGCGCGCCAGCCTTGATAGCAGCCTCGGCAACCTGCGCTCGGAAGGTATCAATAGACAGCACAGCAGCGGGAAAGGCCGCTACAATGGCTTCAACCACAGGCAACAGGCGATCAGTCTCCTCGGCAATGGAAATATCTTCGGCATTAGGCCGCGAAGAGTATGCACCGATATCTAAAAAAGCAGCGCCGTCGGCCAACATTTTCCCGGCTTGCTGCAGGGCTTCGTCAACGCCAGGCTTGCGGCTGCCGGCATAAAAAGAATCGGGTGTAATATTGATGATCCCCATAACTTTGGGGCTAGACAAATCTATGAGTTTACCACCCGCGTTCAGGGTAGTTTTTTTATGAAAAAATGTATCTTGGGTCATGTGTTTTACAAAGTTTAAATATTGTAATTTAGTTTAACTTTGCAGCATTGGCGTAAGGGCGCTATATTCAAACGTTTCAACATTCAAATATTTCAACTTTTGGCTAATACATCAGCAGAGTACGACGCAGTAATTAACACATGTAAGGGCCTTTTCATGAAAAAGACCCGAGACTACGGAACCGCCTGGCGCATACTGCGCCCGCAATCCATCACCGACCAGATATTCATAAAAGCCCAGCGCATACGGACCCTGGAAGAAAAAAAAGTATCTAAAGTAGGTGAGGACATTACCGGCGAATATATTGGAATAGTAAACTATTGCGTTATTGCCATGATGCAGCTGGAAAGTACACCCGAAACCGCCATGGAGCTTGCCCCCGATCATGTGGAACACTTGTTTGACGAGCGGGTAAAAGAAACCAAAGAATTGATGTTTGCCAAAAACCACGATTATGGCGAGGCCTGGCGCGATATGCGCATTAGCTCATTAACCGATCTGATACTGATGAAATTGCTGCGTGTTAAACAAATTGAAGATAACCAGGGCCTTACCGAAGTATCTGAGGGCGTAAAGGCGAATTACCAGGACATGCTCAATTATTCAGTATTTGCTTTAATAAAATTAGGAGTATAATAGGACTTTTGGAGCAAGGACTTTTGGAATAAGGATTTAAAAAATAAAGAGCAGAGATCATTGGGAAAAAGAGCAAAGAAAAAATCCTTGCTCTTTGCTCCAAAAATCTTTACTCCCATAATAATAACTATGAAAAACAGCTTTATTTGGTTTTGCAGGATAGCGGTTGGCCTGCTCTTTATATTCTCTGGACTGATAAAAGCCAATGATCCACTGGGTTTTTCGTACAAGCTGGAAGAGTATTTTGAGGTTTTCCATATCATGTTCCTCAATAGCTTTGCGCTTACTATAGCTGTACTGCTGTGCACATTGGAAATGGTTCTGGGCTTTGCCCTGCTTATCGGTGTTCGTGCTGTAAAAGTAGCCTGGGGTTTATTGCTGCTCATCATATTTTTTGGCTTTTTAACTTTTTACTCGGCCTTTTTTAAGGTAGTACAAACCTGTGGTTGTTTTGGAGATGCTATCCCGTTAACGCCATGGCAATCCTTCAGTAAGGATATGATCTTGCTTTTGCTGGTATTGGTGCCTTTTATCAATCGCAAAAAAATACAGCCCATATTTAAACCAAAAACAGCTGATAAATGGTTGATCGGGGCCGCTGTTGTTGCATTGGGTTTTGGCATATACACTTATAATTTTATGCCGATCATCGACTTTTTACCTTATAAGATAGGCGCTAATATTCCTGACGAAATGAAAATTCCGCCCGGCGCAAAGCTGGATGAATTTGAGGTAACCTACAATCTTAAAAACAAAAAGACCGGCGAAACCAAAACCATGAGCGATAAGGAGTACCTGAAAACTAATATCTGGAAGGATGCGAATTGGGAAGTTGTAGGCAACCCGGAAAGCCGGCTGGTTAAAAAAGGCTTCGAACCTAAGATTCGCGACCTTTCCATACAGGATGGCCAGGGTAATGATTACACTAAAGAGCTATTATCCAATCCATTCTATAGTCTGGTTATCGTAGCTCATGATCTGGATAAAACCAATGCAGAGGCTATTAACCGCTTAAACGCACTGGCTATAAACGCTACCGAAAATTATAACATCCGCACGGTATTGCTTACATCCAATTCGGCGCAAAGCGCGGAGGCGTTTGCCAAGGCTCATAAACTGGTTACCGAAATTTTTTATGCCGATGGTGTTCCGCTGAAGGAAATGGTACGTGCCAACCCGGGGGTGCTGCTACTTAAAAACGGTACTATCGTTAACAAATGGCATTATCATACAGTGCCCACTTATGATGCTTTAGTAAAAAAATACTTTCAACAACAATAACCATGATCCGTTACCTCATCCGCAAATTATTTTACGGACTGGCGGTAATGCTGGGCGTGGTTCTGGTGGTTTTTTTCCTATTCAATATTCTACCTGTAGACCCGGCAAGGATGACGCAGGGCCAGCGCGCAGATGTACAATCATTACAGGCCGTACGCAAGGAATTTGGTCTGGATAAACCCATACCCGTGCAATTTGCCTATTATCTGAATGATCTTTCGCCGGTAGGCATCCACTTAAATAATACAGAAGAACAGCAACGCTATCATTACGCCAAACTATTTGCCGTAAGCGACACCAAAGTACTGGCGCTGAAATGGCCTTATCTTCGGCGGTCATACCAAACCCGTAAAGATGTGGCCAGTTTGCTCATGGATGTTATACCCAACACCTTAGTACTGGCTACCACGGCCATGATATTTGCTATTATTATCGGCGTGTTTCTGGGTGTATTAAGCGCGGTAAATAAAGATACCTGGATTGATAAGCTGGCCATCAGTTTTTCGACACTGGGTATATCGGCACCATCATTTTTTGCTGGGATCATTATTGCCTGGATATTTGGTTTTGAGCTGAGCAAGTACACCGGCCTCAACATGTCGGGTAGTTTATACAGCTATGATCCGTTCAGAGGCGAGGTGATCAGCATCCGGAATTTAATATTACCGATGGTTACTTTGGGTTTACGCCCGCTGGCTATTATTGTGCAACTCACCCGCAACGCCATGCTGGATGTACTGGGGCAGGATTATATCCGCACCGCGAAAGCAAAAGGTCTTGGTAGCCGCGCTATTATTTATCGTCATGCTTTAAAAAACGCGTTGAACCCCGTGATCACCGCTATTGCCAACTGGTTTGCCTCATTGCTGGCGGGTTCATTTTTTGTAGAATATATTTTCGGATACAATGGCCTGGGGAAGGCAACGGTTGATGCCCTGGAGATGTCGGATTTTCCGGTGGTAATGGGATCAATCCTTTTTATCGCCTTTATTTTTGTGGCGATCAGTATTCTGATCGATATTATTTATGTTTGGATCGATCCGCGGGTAAAATTAAGCTGATATATTATCATGAAGTACTTTTTAGTTGGTTTTATGGGTTGTGGCAAAACCACCTGGAGCCGTAAACTGGCAGCCAAATTAGGCTATGAATTTATTGATCTCGACCATGTGCTCGAAGCAAAGGCAGGCATGAGTATTGCCGAATATTTTTCGAGCTTTGGCGAAGATTCTTTTCGTAAACTGGAATCGGAAGTACTGAAACAAACAGAATACCCCGAGGATGTAGTGGTGTCAACAGGTGGTGGCTTACCCTGTTTTTTTGATCATATGCAATGGATGAATGCCAACGGTAAAACGCTGTACATTAAACTATCGCCAAAAAACCTGGCCGACAGGCTTAGCAATAGCAAAACTGTACGACCGGTATTGCAGGGAAAGCAAGGTGATGAACTGGTGGAATTTATAACCGGTAAACTGGCTGAGCGGGAGAGTTTTTATTTACAGGCGAGCCACATTGTGGAAGGCATTGACATGTCTGTAGAGAAATTGGAAGAAGCACTGGGGCTGAACCCCAACTTTGATCAACAATAAAACGGAATGGAATTAGATTTTTTTCAGATCGACAGTTTTACTGATAGAATATTTGGGGGGAACCCAGCCTGTGTAGTCCCGCTCAAAAGCTGGCTTACTGATGATGTACTTTTAAATATCACTAAAGAAAATGCCGTAGCTGAAACCGCATTTTTTGTCATTAATGATCATGGGATCCATCTGCGATGGTTCACCCCTGAAATTGAAATGGATTTATGCGGCCATGCCACTTTAGCTGCAGCCCATGTGCTTAAAACCATTTTTAACTACCCCGAAGAGAAAATAGTTTTCAATACTATCAGCGGAGATCTTATTGTAACTTTTAATGAAAGTGATGGCCTCTATTGGTTAAATTTTCCTTCGAGAAATCCAGAACCAGCTTCGTTACCAGCAACAATTAAAAACGCACTCAATATACAGCCAAAAACAACGCTAAAATCAAGAGACTTTGTTTTGGTTTATGAAAGTGAACAGGAAATAAGGGATATTAAAGTTGATAAACAACTTTTTGATCAGATTAATCTTGACCCGGGTGGTGTTATAGTTACCGCAAAAGGCGATAACTGCGATTTCGTATCCCGCTATTTTACACCGCAGGCATCCATATTAGAAGACCCGGTAACTGGCTCGGCTCATTGCTCGTTGATACCTTACTGGAGCAATAAACTCAATAAAAAACAAATGAAAGCGCTCCAATTATCTGACAGAGTAGGTGAATTAGTTTGTATTGATATCGGGGATCGTGTTTTAATCGGAGGCAAAGCTAAAACATACTCAAGAGGCAAGTTTTGCACCGAATAAATTACCTTAAATAAACGGCGTCTTCCTGGCCATCCTCATCCAATACTACATCTACATGTTCTTTGATCACGGTGGAAAGGGCTACACCGGCAAAGTCGGTAGTAACAGGAAAGCTTTTATGATTACGATCGATCAATACAGCTGTACGCAATTTTTTGAGGGGCACATCTAAAAACACGGCAAAACCGTAGGCCAGCGTTTTGCCACTATTCAGTACATCATCAACCAGAATCACTACTTTGTTGCTGCATTCCTGAACATCAAAATCAACTTTAGCCTGCAGGGTACTGCTTTGTTTTTCCAATTCAATGGTCAGTAATTTGCTGGTAAAAGGGGCGATACCATCTAAAATAGTTTTGATCCTATGGGCAATGTGATTACCACGGGGTAATATGCCTGCTATAATGATTTCCTGTTCGTCGAAGTTATCTTCCAGTATCTGGTAGGCAATACGGTCGAGCTTTTGCTCTATCTGGTGCTGATTTAGTATGAGAAGTTTCTTTTCAGACATCTGGCGAATCATATATTTACTGATGTAAATATAGAAAATTAACTATCCAACAAAAGCTTAATTACTACTTCCCATACGGGAAATAAACAAAATTCGCGCCCTCGGGCACAACCACAAAAACGCACATAAAATCGTTGGGATTTTTATAGCTATTGATAAAACGGTCTTTTAGTTCGGGCTTAATCACGCCGCGCTCTTCAAATTCTTCGAGGGTGGAGGCGTGGATACTCCAATCGGTGTTCAGCTCGTTTCTGTCCAGGATAACCTCGCCTAGTTTCAGTTCGTGCTGATGAGCTATAAAAATAGGATATGAAGATAATCCTTCCATCATAATTTCGACAGCTACTTCATGGATAGATTCCTTAAATATTTTAAGCTCTCGTTCCAGGCTCAACAGCGGACTGTCCTGGGCTGGTTTTGGGCTTTCATTGCCTTCGTTTAACAGATCTTCGGGTTGCATATTGACCGTTGATTTTTTTGATTACTCTGATTTCGTTGATATTTCTTTTGTCTGAATCCTGATTCGTTGAATTAAAGGATTGCCTCAATTTTTCTCTTTCAGCTCTTTTTACTATGAACCATGATCTATGAACTAATTGCCCCTTAACACCAGCAACACCACATTTTCCACATGCTGTGTGTGCGGGAACATATCAACGGGTTGTATTTTTACAGTATCGTATTTCTCTTTGAGTACCAACAGGTCGCGGGCCTGGGTAGCGGCATTGCAGCTTACATAAACAATTTTTGGAGCTTCAATTTCCATCAGGCGGTTCACCACATCGGGGTGCATACCTGCACGAGGTGGATCGGTGATGATCACATCGGGCTTGCCATGTTCGGCTACAAAATCGGCAACCAGTACATCTTTCATGTCGCCCGCGTAAAACTTGGTATTGGTGATGTTGTTGATAGCCGAGTTTACTTTAGCATCTTCAATAGCGGTAGGAACATACTCCACGCCTACCACTTCATTTACATGACCGGCGATAAAATTAGCGATGGTACCGGCGCCGGTGTACAGGTCATACACCAGTTCATCACCTTTAAAACCGGCAAAATCGCGGGTTATTTCATACAGGCGCAGTGCCTGGATACTGTTGGTTTGGTAAAATGATTTTGGCCCGATGCGGAATTTGATGCCATTCATTTCCTCGTGGATGTATTCGGGACCCTTAAAGGCGATCACATCCTGATCAAAAATAGTATCGTTCTTTTTTTGGTTGATGATATACAGCAGTGAAGTGATCTCCGGGAAACCGGCATCAATAAAGTTCATTAGCTTATTGATCTCTTCTTCGCTTACATAGGCAAACACTACAATAACCATTACCTCGCCTGTTGACGAAGTACGCACAATGAGATTACGCAAGGCTCCTTCGTGATTACGCAGGTTATAAAAAGAGTAACCCTGTGCTATCACAAAATCACGGATGCTGTTACGAAGTGTATTAGAAGGTTCTGCTTGCAGATAGCAATGCTTTACATCCAATATTTTATCAAAACGACCAGGGATATGGAAACCCAGGGCATTCATATTCAGGGTTTCATCTTCTTTGTTTTCGCCGTCGTACAACCAGCGTTTATCAGAAAATGTATATTCCAGCTTATTACGGTAATAACGATCCTCAGGCGACGGAACAATATCCATGATACCATCCACATCAATTTTAGCTATGCGGCTCAAGGCGTCGGCAACAGATTTTTGTTTAAACTTGAGCTGGCCGGTGTAATCCATGTGCTGCCATTTACAGCCCCCGCAGGTACCAAAATGCTCGCAAAAAGGTTCAACCCGGTATTCGGACGGCTGTTTAAGCGCGACTATCCGGCCTTCGCCAAAGTTCTTTTTACTTTTGTAAACCTGCACATCGGCTACATCGCCGGGAATGGCTTTATCTACAAAAAGTACAAAATCGTCGGTTTTACCTACACCTTTTCCCTCTTCGGCAATATCAATGATCCGGACATCCTCAAAAAACTTCTGTTTGGCAACTTTATTCATCAGGGTGCAAAGTTAACCGTATTTATTTAGGATAAAAACAGGAGGTTAGAGATAAGTAAAAAGTGGGTTTACATGGGTTTACACTTTTTACGGTTAACATCTACGCATTTAATTGATAATCAATATATTAAATTAATTTCAACACTAAAAAGTGGGTTAACATGTAAACCCAGGGTAAACGCATCTGGCTAAAGGGATAAGAGCCGGAAAATAACAAAATGGCTATTCCCCGACTCGCTTTTGATTAAGGTTTAGGATTTAAAAGTTTGGATTCATGAATTAACAGACAAAGGAATATCCGTTCCGCTTAAAAGCGGACCATCAGAAACACAAGAGGCAATCAGGCGAACAAGCTCAAAATATAGGATACAAAATCATCGGTATCCATATCGGCTATATCAAATTGCTCATCAATCATGTCTGAAAATTCTGTTAGTTCGGGACTCATGATAAAAAATTTATTATGCTAACATAGTAAATATTATACTAAAAACCAAATCGGTATACAGTATTTTACAAACAGGGGGGCAGAGAAAATCTGTCCCCTATCCATCAATGCTTATCCCAATTTATCTTGCGGGAAAAATACATGAGTATACTCACTATAATGAATAAAGCGATGCTGCCTATAATGAGGGCGAAATCTTCCAGTTGGATGATCACAAAAATGAACGCGTAGAAAACCGACAGGATAAACGCGAACAACCAGGTAGCCATTTTATTTTTTAACAGAGATGCTATAAATACCGACACCAATGCAATAGTTGATACCGAAGCAATGAGGTAAGCATAATTATAACCCACCTGCTCCGAAAAGGAAAGCAGCAGGGAATAATAAATGATCATAGCAAGACCAATGAGTATATAATTAAATATGTGTATCCTTTGTTTACGAATCACCTCGGTTAAAAACAAAGAGATGAATGTTAAAGAAATAATAAGCAGCGCATACTTACTTGTACGCATGGTTTTCTGATACTGGTCAACCGGCAGGCGCAATTTTACACCAAATACAGCATCGTCAAGCTTTTTATTACTACTTAGCAAAGTATCGTTATTAACCCATTGTTGCGGAAAAGGGCGGTTATAGTACAACATACGCCAACGCGCTTTAAAACCCTCTTTATTCACCGCACGTTCATCGGGCAAATAACGACCATCAAAGCTTGGGCTGCTCCAGGTGCCATTCGCTTCCACATCGGTAGTTTTACCCAGGTGTAAAAAGCTCAACCCCTGACTTCCTTTCAGATCTAAGGTATAATCAAAAGGTACATTCCCTTCTTTAGCACCCGAAATATCTACAGCCACCTGCAAGCCCCCGCCAAATACCGATGTGTTATCAAATACAGGTTCGGCAGTAAGCGTTTGATCATTGGCTTTGATCACCGGGTTGTTTTTCAATCCTTTTAAATCACTGATGCTAAATACGATCCGTGCTTTATTCAGCAAAAGCTGGTCAGGAGTTAGGGATAAGCTACCCAGATCGGCTTTGGAAAAATTACCCGATACTTTTACCAGTGAATTATAAACGGCAACATCAAATATCCCCCGGTGCAAAATCTGGGTGCTGAGCCCGGCTTTAATATGCAGATTATCAGGCAATACGTACAGGTTCCCGGTATGTTCCCTTATAACTTCTTTATTTGTCGCATCGGTTTCCTTAACCTCCTGCTTATAAGGGATAATCAGCACCGGCCCCTTGATCACCTGGCTGCCCGACCATTTATCAGATACATCGCGCATCATTTCATCCTGCCGGCCGGCCCGTTCATTTATCAGGTTATTAACCAGCGATGAGGGTATAAGCAATAACAGGATTAGTGTGGCAATAAAGAGCAATTTAACGGTTATCGACTCCTTGAGTCCATCCATTATTCCGTGTTTTTGTGATTCGTTTTCGGTCATGTATTTTCAATTTAAAGTACTTTGAATTTCAAAGTTTAAAGATCAAAAAGAAGGCCCGTCGGCCTTATTGCATTTTTTATATTACTATAAAGTACTTTGTTATTCAAAGTAACAAAGAAGAATTAAACAATCCAAATATTTTCTTTTAAAAAAATTTAAACTGAAATAGCTGCCTTCACCAGGTATGGAAGAATCTCCTTTTGAAAGGAAACAAAGTTCTTACGTACATCAGAATCACTCACCGAGGTGAAAGCAAAACTAAACACGATGCTTTTACTGCATTTAATTAAAAAACGCAGCCGTTGCTGGTAGGTTTCATGTTTACGAATGCCCGGTAATTGTATAAATGAGGCCATCAGCAGCTCCTCCAATTCATTGGAAAGATTTTTTAAAAAATCCTGTGAATTGGTTGATTCCCTGATAAAATCCCAGCCAATAAACTCGTTACATATGGTATACGACAGACGGCAGGTTTTCATGATCAGGTTGTTCAAGTACTCTTCCTCATCAATATCCGGGGCATTGTGTTGTACCAGATCGTCAACACTGGCTTTAATATAATCCATCAGCAGTATATGCAAAACTGCTTCTTTGCTATCAAAATATTTATAAATGGTAGCTTTGGCTATTTTAGCTTTTTTGGCTATTTCATTAACACTGGTCTTATGGTAACCGAATTTGCGAAACAGGTCCTGCGCCGCCCTTTTTATACTATCTTTTATTTTATCGGCTTCCATGTATTAATTAACAACTTGAATAGTGAACTGAGTGGTGATCACCTGGTATGACCTCAGCGACTTTGTAGCAGGGGCTTTTACCGGTGTACCATCCTCTAATGAAAATTTCGATCCGCTGCAGGGATCGGTAGCTGTAAGGCCGGTAGCATCAATGGTAACAGCGCATTTCTTTTCGGGCTGATAGCTGCTGCACCGGTCATAAGCAACAATTCCGCGGGTTTGTGAGTGATAAAGGATTAACCCCGAAACCCCATAACCATTAACTACAGCATAACCACCCGGGCTATTCAGCGCACTGTACGTAGGATTTATAGGCGCCTGAAAGTTTACCGGTATACTTGGAACAGGGTCTCCCTTTCCGCATGAAAACAAACAAATCCCTGTTAGTATAACCAGTATGAACTTTTTCATAGTATTTCTGTTTGAAACTGTTTTAAAAAGCGAACATCATTTTCAGAAAATAAACGCAAATCACGGATAACATATTTCAGGTTTGCTATCCTTTCCATACCCATGCCAAAGGCAAAACCGGTATATTTTTTACTATCGATACCGCAGTTTTCCAATACATTCGGATCAACCATGCCACAGCCCAATATCTCTACCCAACCACTGTACTTACACATATTACAACCCGAACCACCACAAATGGTACAGGAAACATCCATCTCGGCAGATGGCTCAGTGAACGGGAAATATGACGGACGGAAACGCACTTTGGTACCTTCGCCGTATAATTCCTGCACAAAGTGATATAATGTTTGTTTCAGATCGGCAAAGGATACATTCTCATCTACATATAAACCTTCTACCTGGTGAAAAAAGCAATGTGCACGGGCAGATATAGCCTCGTTACGGTAAACCCTGCCAGGCATAATAGCCCTGAACGGTGGTTTACCATGCTCCATCATCCGCACCTGAACCGATGAAGTATGGGTACGCAAAGCAATATCATCCTTACCATTGTTCTTTTTGATAAAGAAAGTATCCTGCATATCACGCGCGGGATGCTCTTCCGGGAAATTCAGGGCCGAGAAGTTATGCCAGTCATCTTCAATTTCCGGTCCTTCGGCAACCACAAAACCCAGGCGTTTAAATATATCAATGATCTCATTGCGTACCAGCGACAGCGGATGGCGCGAGCCAACAGCAAAATCTTCACCGGGCAAAGTAAGATCAAGTCCTAAATCCTGAGTTTTAAGTCCTGAGTCAAAGCTCTCTTTTAGCTCGTTATATTTGGCTTCGGCCAGTTGCTTAAACTGGTTAAGTACTTTACCAAAAGTGCGTTTTTCTTCGGGGCCAACGGTTTTAAATTGCTCAAAAAGGTCTTTTATAATTCCCTTGGTACCTAAAAATTTGATGCGGAATGTTTCCAGTTCATCGGCATTAGCTGGCGAAAAAGCGTTTATTTCGGCTGTATACTGATCAATTTGAGCTTGCATTGTTCTGGTGTTGTTAAAAATTACCGGCTGTAAAGCCAACTTTCTGATATCACCGGCAGAGCAGACCGCCCGGATTAACTGATATCAGCAAGTTTGCAAATATAAAAAAAACGCCTCTAATTTGGCTCATTGGTTTACTTGTTCATTAGTGGGTGGGAAGAAAAAACAAAAACCACGTTATTGCGAGGGAAAGGCGTATTATTTCTTTCTGCTGGCAGGAAAGAAAATTCGGTAATTCAATAATTAAGCCCTATTCCAGTATCGAATGAAAATCGCGTTCAAAACCTTCGCCGTAAATTACTTTGTACTCTTTGCTGAAATTCTCGAAGGTATTTTTGGCCAACGAATGTTTGCCCAGGAATGAGAGGGCCTTACATTTCAGTATCATGGCATCCTCATTTACCGGGTCGAAGTAAAAAATATCGTTGGCCAGTTTAATCAGGAATTCCGCGTCGTCGGCAATCTGAACCGACCCGGCGAATTGGATATAGGAGTCGATGATCTCGTTGGATACTTCTGATTTAAAGGCATCCAGCCATTCGTACTCAATGTTTGACAAAAAGTTACCACGTTGGGTAATGTGCGTAAGCTGGATGATCTTTTGTTTGTTGAGCTTGCTTTTGTTGGATACGATGTTGAGGTAATTGTGATAATCGACCATGATCTGGTTATAATCGATCTCAATTTTCCAATAGCCGGTATCTTTCGACAGATGGCAATGCCCCATTTTATCCAGCAGCGATTTGAGCTTGGCAATATTTACCGAGCGGTTGTTGCGCGCGCTTTTCTCTGATTTATCAAACCACAATATCTCGTTCAGCTTTTCGGAACTTACTCCCCGGCCCAGCTTTACCGAATACAGCAAAATAACCAGGAACAGTTCTTTAAGCAGCGGTGTAAAATATTTAGTGATTTCGAGCCCCTCGGGTGTAAACAATTGCAGGTCGCCAAATAAAAATATCGCGTTTTTATTGCTGTTCAGCTTGTTATCATGGTCGGGTTCAATAGGCGATTCTGCTTGTTCCTGATAATGTGGAACAGGCACCTCCGCCACAGGTTGTGGTAATAATGGTTGTCGCCGCGCCTTCTTTTTACGGCGAACCATTATTACCACTGCTACACCTATACCTACTGCAAACAGGCCACTTATCCACAAAAGGTAGTTGATACCGGCCTCGCTCAGTATCGGATTATCCAACGGTTCTGGCGGACTTAACAACGAGTACACCTTAACCCGGGTTTGATCCTTATCCTTAAAAAGGGTAACTGTTAAAAATTTATTGCTATGCGGGCAGTAGTAAATATCGGCATAGGCCCGGGCATCATGAAACAAATATGGGATGGTATCTCCTACCAACTGGTAAGCAGGTTTATCTAATGAGCCTTTGATGAGCTGCAGGTTGGAGTTAAACTTGTGCTGCGGAAAGATGAGTCCGTAATAAGCTCTGGTTTTACTGTTGATGATGAGCGAATTGGCAAATGCAAAGTCTTCACTTTTAACACTGATATTAAATAATTTCTTAAACGCTTTAGTCTTTACGTTAAACTGCATCATATCATACAGGTTACGCGGATTCACAATTTGCTGGCCCGAAGCGCTGCCATAACCACCTATCACGTATGCTGTATCACCTGTTGCGTTAACCCCCAAACCGGCCATATAGCGCGGGGTAAAAACATCGCCTTTGGTTTTGATCTCCTGCCAGGTACCGGTGTTTACATTATATCGTTTCACACTATCCTTATAAACCAACTGCCCGTAGCCGCCAATAGTGTATACCGATGAGTCGGTTGCACAGAAAAATTTATTCAGGTGACCGGTATTGGTTTCCTGGGGCATATTTTTAAAGGTTTTATCCCAGTGCTGATCCGTGATATTATAAGTTGCGATAGCTTTTTGATCGATAAAAAGGTAATACAGCTTACCATTATGAAACAAGGCCTGATCGCCGGGGATAAGTTGCTGCCTGCCGGTTTTATATGCTTCGCTTTTTAAAGGGGTTAATTTATTAACCGAATAGGAAATCAAAGAATCGGCAGCGATCACATAAACTGTTTCGGTAGCCGGATCAAAAGCTAAACTGGCATCGCCCTTCACACTAAATTCTTTTTCTATTTGCCAGTTACGATGGCGCGCTTTGATCCAAAGCGGATTGGTAACCGTACCGTTGTTCTCGTTAACGGTTTCGTGCACTACATCGCCCTGCCACTCGTTCAGCGGCCACCAACACAGCAGTTTGTCCTGCTGTTTTATCTTTACATCGCGCAGTTTAAAGGGCGGCAGGTCGGTGGTTTGGTATTGCCGGTAGGCATTGGCACCAAACAGCAATTTATAGTTTGAGCTCTGTTTCAGATGCACGCCTGCTTCACTGTAGGATGCTTTGCCGGCAGATACGATGAGCTTATCATTCTTAAAATCAATAAATATTTTGAGTTTGCTCCAGTTATCAAGCAGTTCTATATCACCGATATTGAATGATATTTTGGAAAGCTTTTCGCCAATGATGATCTTAAAATGTTTGGTATTGTACTGGTTATCATAAACCAGATCGATGTTTTGCTTATCGTCGCCCACCAGTCGGAGCATGTAGCCAAAGTATATTTGCTGATTGGGGATGAACGACAGATCGAAAGATACTTCGAGATTGTCTTTAGCAGCAACGTTGCTGATGCCCAGGTTTAAGGTGGTGCGCTTATCCTGTACTACTTCATGGCTATAAAAACCAAGCCCGTATGATTGTGCACGAACAGGTGATATCAATAGTATATTAAAAAAAATAACCGAAATTATTCCCGAAACAAAAAATCTCATGTTGATCAGTACTTACTATTAGGACTTAAGTACCCGTATTGTATTTATAATCTGGCCCCCAAAAATATTACGCTATTTAGCTGGCGGCAATGGCTAAATTACAATAAAAACAGCTTACATTCAAAGGTAATGTGATTATATCGGGATTGATACTGGTGTGGGTTCAAGTGGGTGGTGGCTGCATCCCACCACGCGTCATTTGCGAGGAGGAAGGACGAAGCAATCTCCTCACATGTAGATAAACGCGACTAGATTGCCGCGCTATGCTCAGCAATGACATTGTATATTAAAATTAAATGGGATAAGAGGATACCTCTTAGGATGACAAACAAGTATGGTGATTATGGGATAGGCTTTTATTGCTTACTAAGGTTAAGTTCAGGCGGGATGCCTGAACTGCGGCGGTGATAAGTATATATAGAAGAGAAGTTAAATTAACCTCTCTGCGGATGATTGGGGAGTTTAATAAAGGCAGGGTAAGGGATTGGTTACCCTGCCAGGCAATGTTGCTCGCGCATGGTAAGCTGACCGATCATGTCTTTTAAAATATTACGTGCACGGTATAAGGTAGTGCGTGATAATAATTCTGTCATGCCCAATGAACTGCCAATTTCCTGGTGCGAATAGCCCTCAATAGCATACATGCTGAATACAGAACGGTAAGTTTTTGGCAACTTTTGGATCAGTTTCATCAGGTCTTTTGCTTCCAGTCCGTTATCGTTATATGATTTGCTCATGGGCATGCTGCTTTCTGCAGAAAAATCTTCCACCAAAACCATGGGTTTTAATTTGCGGTAACGTGATATGGCACAGTGTACCATAATACGGCGGATCCATCCTTCGAGGCTGCCATCGCCCCGATAGTTGTTCATGTTTTTGAACATTTTTATAAATCCCTCCTGCAGTATATCCTGCGCTTCGTCTTTATCAGTTGCATAACGCATGCAAACTGCCAGCATTCTTGGTGCTAATATCCGGTATAATTGTTCCTGTTGCTTGCGGTCGTTTTTCAAACATCCTTCCCATAGGGTCATCAAGCGGTCTTCGGCGATATTCATTTTGTGTTGTTATTTTTACAATGAGCCTATGCCAATATGGATGCCATAATATAAGTTATTGATTTTCAATTAAATAAATTTTTATGATACTTTCAAACTGTTCGATAGCGGACGGTTAATGTGCACGGGCGAACAGTTTTGATTTTTTGCGATTTAGCGAGCATCACCCTTTTAGGGGGAGGAGAATGCCTGATCAGAGACACATGTAATGTGTCTCTACAAAAAAGCAAATGTAGAGACGCATCACATGCGTCTTCCGTTTCGTTTTTCCTTACCTTTGTACAGCTCCGGGATAAGAACCCGGCTTAAAACATGATCAAAGAAGTAGAAATAGTATGCCCTCCCGGGCAGCAGGAAGACGAGGCCGTAATAACCCGTTTGGCGGCGGCTTCCCTGAATATTCAACCCCAGAAAGTTTCGGCGGTAAAAGTTTTAAAACGATCTATCGATGCGCGCGGTCGTAAGGTAGTTTACCGCATGCAGGTGCAGGTGTTTTTAGAAGAGCCTTATCAGCCCGAAATATTTACCGTTAATTATGCCAATGTGCAGTTCGGCAGGCCCGTTATTATTGTAGGTGCCGGGCCCGCTGGGATATTCGCAGCGTTGCAATGTATCCAATCGGGACTAAAGCCTATTATTGTGGAGCGTGGTAAAGATGTGAAACAGCGTCGCCGAGATTTGGCGAATATTAATAAGCAGGGACTGGTCAATCCAGAATCAAATTATTGTTTTGGCGAGGGTGGCGCAGGTACGTACTCCGATGGTAAATTATATACGCGATCAACCAAGCGCGGCGATGTGACCCAGGTGCTCAAAATGTTTGTGGCACATGGTGCCGAGGAGAATATATTGATAGATGCCCGGCCGCACATCGGTACCAATAAGCTGCCGCAAATTATTACTGCCATGCGCGAGACGATATTGAACGCGGGTGGCGAAATCCTGTTTGATACCAAAGTAACCGGTTTGCTGGTGGAGTTTGGCAAAATAAAAGGCGTAAAGCTGTCTAATGGCGAAAAGCTGACAGCCGACGCGGTGATACTGGCTACGGGCCATTCTGCGCGTGATGTTTTTGAAATGCTGCATCATCAGCATATATTGATCGAGGCCAAGCCTTTTGCGCTGGGGGTGCGGATAGAGCATCCGCAGGAAATTATCGACCGGGCCCAATATCATTGTGAATATCGCGGACCGGATCTGCCGCCATCTTATTATAACCTGGTAGAGCAGGTGGAGGATAGGGGCGTATTTTCTTTTTGCATGTGTCCCGGCGGAATTATTGCACCATGTGCAACCGAAGCCAATGAAATTGTGGTGAACGGTTGGAGCCCATCTAAACGGAATAATCCTTTTGCCAATTCGGGAACGGTGGTGCAGATCAATATGGAAGATGTGGCCGGTGATGATACCGATCCGTTTAAGATGCTGCGCTTTCAGCAGGAAATTGAGAAAGCTGCTTTTGTAGCGGGCGGCGGTAACCTGGTAGCTCCTGGCCAGCGCATGGTTGATTTTGTAGAAGGGCGACTGTCGCGAGATTTGCCGATGAACTCCTATCTGCCCGGAACCAGGAGTACCGAGCTGAAAGAAGTGTTGCCTTTATGGATACACAAACGCCTGCAAAAAGCATTGCCTGCTTTTGGTAAAAAAATGAAAGGTTATTATACTAATGAAGCTATATTAGTAGGAGTGGAGTCGCGTACCTCATCGCCGGTAAAAGTTCCGCGCGATAAAGAAACGCTGCAGCACCCGCAGGTTCAGGGTTTATTTCCCTGTGGTGAGGGCGCTGGTTATGCGGGTGGCATTATTTCTGCTGCTATTGATGGGATCAATTGCGCTTTGGCAACTTTAAAAATATTAGCATGAGTACCTCGGAAAATCTTTCGCACGAATTGCAAAATGTATTGTCAGGCGATCCCTGGTATGGTTCGCCGGTTTATACTATATTAAAAGGCATCAGTTTTGAAACCGCGTACGAAAAACCGCCGGGCTCGGTACATAACATAGCCGAAATAGTACTGCACATGATTGCCTGGACAGAGGAGGTGATGGACAGGATGAACGGCCTGCCGTCGGGCATACCCACCAGCGGCGACTGGCCACCGATAGGTAAACCTGATGAGCAAAAATGGCAGAATTATGTTGAAGATTTGAAACTGGTTAACGTAAATTTGATTGGCATCATCCAAAACTTCCCTCCGGATCAATGGAATGAGCCAACAAACGACGAAAGAGATCGCGAATTAGGAATGGGTGTTACCTATGAAGAACTGATCAACGGATTGATACAGCATCATATCTATCACTCGGGCCAGATAGCGTTACTAAAAAGGATAATTACAAACTAAGATTTCACCGATTAAATAAGATTGCACTGATTATCGGTGAAATCAAAAAATAATCGGTGTAATCACCTAATAATATATGGCTGATAAAAAAACATTGGTATTGGGCGCTACGCCTGATCCCAGCAGATACGCTTACCTGGCCTCGAACAGACTGGTAAGCAAAGGGCACACCATTGTAAACGTAGGGATAAAAACGGGCGAGGTAGCTGGTGTACCTATCGAAAAGCCCGAAACCATCCACCACGATATTGATACGGTAACTTTATATGTGGGTCCGCAGCACCAACCGGAACTATATAACTATATATTAGATACCCATCCCAAACGCATCATATTTAATCCGGGTACCGAAAACGCTGAGCTGCGCCGCCTGGCCAATGAAAAAGGAATCCAAACTGAAAATGCCTGTACACTGGTGCTGCTATCTATAGATGGGTATTGAGCTGAAGCCCCCTAGCCCCCTGAAGGGGGAACTCTTAGCAGGTTACTTTATATATTTATATGAATAGAAACAAAAAGAGACACATTAATATGTGTCTCTTTTTGTTTAAACAGATCATGTTAATCAAAAGCTCCCCCTTTAGGGGGTTGGGGGGCTAATATCCTGATCTCTTTCGGATAATAATTATTGATACGGTTGGGTAGCAACTTAGCCCATCCGAGGGAGTGGCCTTCAAAATTCATGAGGCTCCAGCCTTTTTGGGTGGGATTCAAATCAATGTTGTCGCGGCGTAGGTATTGGATAGCCTGATCATAGTTAAGTTCGGTTTGTAGAACAGCATCTTTATTAATAATAGTACTCAAGGCCAATTCATGATCGGGTATCAGATCTTTTCCCATCAGCTTACCCATACGTACTCCCGATTTTTTGAGATATAGATGGCGGTGCAAAATATTCAGACTTTCCTTATGTGCATTATGAATGGCAAGCCAATCGTCGTTCACTTTAAAATAGTAGTGATCATCTGAATTGTTGACATAGGTTTTTACCTGGTCGATTTCCCTGGCCGCTAGTTTCTGCTGACTGTTATTTTTTGCAGATGGAAGTTCGCCGGTATTGTTTCGCTTGCGCAGGCATGATGCAAATAAACCTTCGCCCTTTACCTGGCCCGGGTAAAAGCGGTAACCCCATGCTTTCTGCAGCGGCGATTCGGCCTCCACAATACCCCACTCCTTATATATAGGTATGCGGATGCTTTCGAGATCAAATTCCTGGCACAGCCAATCCAGTATATCCTCATTTTCCTGGTGCGAGTAGGAGCAGGTACTATATATGAGGTAGCCATCCTCATTTAAGGCGGGGAGTATATCAGCCAGGATGCGTTCCTGCCGTTGATGGCAGAGATTGACGTTGGCCTCAGACCATTCGTTCATCGCCTGCGGGTCTTTCCGGAACATGCCAGAGCCCGAACAGGGGGCATCAACCAGGATAATATCAAAAAAGCTTTTCAGCCGGCCAATATCTTTCGGATCATTATTACTAACAATAACGTTGCTTTGTCCCCATCGGCTCAGGTTATCTGTTAATATAGGTACGCGTGTTTTGATGATCTCATTTGCCACCAGCAGATCGTCGGTCCCGATGGCCGAATTAAGCAGGGTGCTTTTGCCACCCGGTGCTGCGCAAAGATCAAGCACTTTTACAGATTGCTCCTTATTTTGCCTGATGTGTTTCATGATATGATCAATAAACATAGACGATGCTTCCTGTACATAATAACATCCGGCATGAAAAAGTGGGTCGAAAGTGAAGGATGGGCGGGTATCTAAATAAAAACCCTTGGCACACCAGGGCACTTGAGCGCCCGTTTTTAAGGCCGAAGGCTTAAAAGGATTTAACCTTATAGATGTAGGAGCCTCAGAATTTTCATGGGCTTTGATAAAATTTGGCTCATCAAATCCGTTTTCTGCGCTTAAAGAGGCCAGGAAGTTTTCGGGAAATGGGTACTTGTTCATATACTTTTCAAATATACAAATTAGGTAAATGCTATTATTATAAGCTGATGCTGGCGTGTTATGAATGAATTTAGGGGTAGTTTACAGGTAGTTGTAAGATAGTTTTAATTATTTCAAAATTTCTCTTGGAGCGTAAGTGTTTTTCTCTGTACATTTGTGGCCGCTCAAGGAAAAAGGGTGTTGTTTTTTGAAGATTTAGCGAATAAAAAAAAGTTTAAAAAAGTGAAAATCTCACTTGATAAATTAAAATAAGATTCGCACCTTTGCAGCCCGCCAAGAAGGAAGAGAAGAGGAGAGAAAAGGCGGTCAAAACTTAGAATAAAGAAAAGAAAAAAAAGTTTTGCAAATAAGAAAAAGGTTACTACCTTTGCACTCCCGAAACGAAGGAAGGAAAAAAGCGGAGACGCTGAGAGAG